>JBFIGS010000081.1:0-10425 GCA_041602195.1 Sediminicola sp.
GCAAACGACAACATCATGGGGGTGATTAGACCAGGTAACCATGGAAGTACCTTTGGTGGTAACCCGGTAGCGGCGGCTGTAGGAATGGCAGCTTTGGAGGTGATAAAGGATGAGAATCTTGCGCAAAATGCCTTTGATCTTGGTGAGTTGTTCCGTGAAGAATTGAACAAATTCATTCCAAATTGCTCTTTGGTAAATGCGGTAAGAGGTAAAGGTCTATTGAATGCTATTCTGATCAATGATACAGAAGACAGTTCAACGGCATGGGACATTTGTATGGCCCTAAAAGAAAACGGACTTTTGGCAAAACCAACACATGGTAACATTATCCGTTTTGCACCGCCTTTGGTTATGACCAAGGAACAGCTATTGGATTGTGTATCCATTATAACTACTACGTTGACAAATTTTGAAAGCAAATTATAAACATTAAAGTAATTAAAAAGCCGCTGTTCTTCGGAACAGCGGCTTTTTTTATTTTTAATACTGAGATTTAATTACAACTTAGGTAGTCGACCCAAACTCTTGTAAACGTCATTAAAAAGCTGAAGTAAGATCTCCTCTTGACCTAGATCTTTTTAACTGTCGCTGTATTTTCTTAATAGCAGATTCGATCGATTTTTCAGGTTCAATGATATTGTACTCCCCCCAAAATTCCGGATCGGAAAAGCCACTGGCCTCATCACTTAAGATGATTCGGGACTTCATTTTTTCCCTAGCTTTCAAATTGGCCTTCTCTGTATTTAGTTCCCAGTCGGTTATGGCCATTTCTGCAGTCATGCTATACACAGAATTAAAAAAACGGTCGTCCCAATTAATTTTAAATTCCAGCAATACATTGCTATAGCCGTAATACCACCTTCCATCTTTTTCTCTATAATCTACCCTGTAAGCTACATCTGTTGGCCATACTTTGGCATTGGCTGGCTTTTTGCGGACAAATAGTTTTGAGGCCTTGTCCGGGTCAGTAATATTTAAGGAATAAATGGCACTTGTGAGTATTTTGTTTTCAGAATCTATGTACAGCTTCCCTTTATACAACGGTTCATCAATATAATTGTGTTGTTCAAAATTAACCACATAGATCAGTCGGTCATTTACCCTGGTGGACTGATCGAAACTAAAAGAATATTTGGAAATATCCTCATCGGTGAAAATATATTCGGGATATTTCATGATATCCACATACAACGTATTGAAAGGCCCACCTTCCAGTTTAAGTGCAACGGTATCCAATTTACTGTAATCCGTGCTCTTGCGGGCTTTGTACAGCTGTATTGCATCTCTTTTGGGTGTATTGTATGGTGCTTTGTAAATGGTGACCACCGCTTCAGAAAGGGATACATTCTTTCTTCTCTTCTTTATGGTCTCCCTATAAAAGGCAGTCATGATGGTTGGATCGTTAAAATAGTTGTCTCCTTTTTTAGCCAAAGTTTCACGTACCAATCCTTCTGCACTTTTAGGTACAGTTAGATTTACCTCCGATAATTCAATACTGGCAATGTCCAATAGAATCTCATTATTTTCGGGTCGAAGTTCATTCAGTGAAACTATTTTGGTTTTATAACCTAAGAATGAGATGCTGATATTGCCTTGTACGGTGCTTTTGGGAATTTTTAGTGAGAATGTACCCTCTGTGTTAGTAACGGTGCTTATATTGGTCCCCTCCAAGGTGAGGGTGGCAAAGACCAAAGGTTTTTTAGAGTCGCTATCCAAGATTTCTCCACTATACGAATTGTAATTGATCTCCTGTTGCTCATCTTGGAAATATACAGAGGCATAGGAATCATAGTGGATTCCAATAAAGAACAATACCAACATTGTCGTTATCAGGTATTTTCTTATAAATATGAGGTTGCATCGTAACATAAGAGCAATTTTTAATAAGAAGTACTTCTCTGGGAATGAGAAACATACTTACTCTAAGTTAACGATAATTGACCAAATTTACTATTTTTTGAGTCGATTTCTATACATATATAGACTATAGTATCTACTGTTTTGTGGTTTTGTGGAATGGTGTGGCTACCTTTGAAAATAGATAGAAATAAATAATAAAAAGTCTGTTAATTCTTCCGCATGCGTTTAGGACCGTACCACAGCCAAAAACCGGTAGTGGTAAAAATAAAAAGGGCCACGCCCATGATTGAGGTATACACTAGTTTAAATTGCCCATGTTGGGTCTCAAAGTAATAGTCTAGCAGGGAGCCATCGTGCAATTTTTCTATATAGTCCCCACGTCGTTTTTCTATTAGAAGTAGTTTTCCTGTGGTGCCATCCAATTGTACACCCCAAAAATCATCCACAAAGGTAAATTTGACTATCCCCTTATCCTTTCTGATTTCCATTCGGTCTACCTCTACATTTGGAGTCGCTGAGATGGAATCCCTATAAATATTTAATGCCTTTTGGTGCAGCATTTCTGTAGGTTGCCAATCGGACAAATTGGAAGAAACTCCTTTTTGGGTCTCGGCCAAGATATAGCCACCACTATTTTTCTTCCATCCTAACAGGATGCCAGATATGGAAATTATAAAGAAAAAGGAAAATAGCAAAGCGCCCATCGTGCGATGCACTTTTCTGAAAATCCTTAATATTCGAGCTTGTTCTTGTCTTTTAGTAGGATTGGACATGTATATTTATAAAGAATTTAAAGGAATTTGGGTTGATATTAGTTCACCATAAATAAGGCATTCACAAAAAATAGTTTACCATTTTCCCAAAACCCTCTGAACAAAGGGTTGTCTACCATGTATACAACTTGACCGCGACCATAGTTCTCCACTCCAAAAATTAAGGTTTTCCCAATTTTTTTCTGTGCCTCGCTCCCTGCAAATCCGGCAACGGGTGCAGTATCTTTGTCTAGATGAACCACGGTTCCCTTATCCAAGTATTCATAAGCATCATCTCCTAATTTTAAGGAAAAATACGTGTCTTTATAACCATATGCCAAAGGATGTGTGGTGTCTACTTTGGTTTTGAATATAGCTCCTGTAATTGCGTTTTTAATACCTTCTCTTTCAGAGATATCATAGGATTCCAAGGAAAGAGTGGTGTCTTTTTTCATTTCCCTTGCTTTTATTCCAAAGCCCTTTTCTCCATCAATACCATTGATAGCTCCTCCCATGGCGATAAGCTTTCCTCCACTTTTGACCCAGTCCTTTAAACGTTGTAATTGATCATCATCAAACGAACTTCCGTACCAACCATCGGGCAATACCAAAACATCGTATTTTGAAAGATCTACTTGTTTCCAATAATCACTATCCAGAATAGTAACAGGATACTTTAGTTGTTGCTCAAAA
The DNA here is from genome assembly GCA_041602195.1 of Sediminicola sp. Classification (GTDB taxonomy): domain Bacteria; phylum Bacteroidota; class Bacteroidia; order Flavobacteriales; family Flavobacteriaceae; genus Sediminicola. The sequence goes on from JBFIGS010000081.1 coordinate 3,306, forward strand.
AAGTGCCAAACCTCCCCAAACTGCAAGGTACTTGTGGGCTCCCCAGAGAGTACTGCTATTTTTGTATCGGATACCATCTGTACCGATGAAGAGCCAAAATCCTTTCCACCATCCACAAATCCTGTTGTGGCAGCAGTTAAAGTCTTGTGATTTCTTTTAGCTGATGCCTCCAAAAGTCCAAGGAACCCTTTCTTTTTCTTATTGTCGGCATTGGTGATGATCAAGCTTCCCCTATCGTATTTTTTACCACTAAGGGTAAAGGGTTTGTCTGTGTATCGAACACGAACTCCTTCTTTTAAAAGTTCTGCCAGAAAACGGGCGTCGTCCATACTGTTCCAATCGGTTATATAGGCATATGCCTGTGGATCAAGAGGCATGTCCATATTTTTTTCTGTGGTAGATGTACTGTTGCCCACTAAACTTTCGGAAGCAATTGCATCCAAACCATAGGCAAAGGGCAGGGACCAGGCGGTAATGTCATAGGTTAAGGAATCGCTTAATTTTGCATTGGGCTCAAATAACACTTTGACCAAAGTTCCTTTTGTTTGATTGGTGGAGATCACCAAGCTGTTGGATGATGTTTTTGAGCTTCCTGATTTTCCTGAGGCATAATCAAAACCTTTAACAGAATTGCCGTTCCCTGAACCGTAGACTATTTGATGTTGGTCTAAAAGTGTTGTAAGTGCCCTTATTTTATCTGGGTCTCCATTAAGGACATAGCTCTTGTACTTGTAATTCTTTGGCTGGTAAAATTTCCTGAATTCATCGTTTAGTTTTTGGGAGTTTCCGGCAGCCACTTCAACGGTGGAAATCCCAGTAGTAAAGTGGTGATCAATTCTGTCCTTTAGGGTGAGGGTATCTCCTATGCCGGTGATTATTCCCAATCCTGCACGTCCACTGCCCCCTTGTTCGTAGGTCATTCCAATGGAACCATTGTACATGGGATACGTGTCTCCGTAACTAGGATATAAAAGGTCAAAAACTTCCTTTGTAAAGTAGAACCAACCTTTCGCGTCAAAATATTTTGCATGGTTCTTGCCTATGGTGACCTGAAAATCCCTTTGAAAATCGGTGATCACTTCATGGAATGGTTCTGCAGCCGGGGCAAAATAATATGGATTGTTCACCCCTTGTTCGTGGAAGTCCACATGAACATGTGGAAGCCATTGGTTGTACATTTTTAAACGCTGTTGGCTTTCTACCTGAGTTAGCCATGCCCAATCGCGGTTTAGGTCGAACATATAGTGGTTAGCTCTACCACTCAACCAACCCTCACGGTGTTCTTTGCTATTAGGATCAACATTGTTGGGCGTATTTTTATTTTCGTTGTACCAGTTGACGTAGCGGTCACGGCCGTCGGGATTGATACAGGGATCCATGATCACTACCGTATTTTCCAAATAGTCCGCTTTATTGGTCAAAAGTTCGTAAATGGTCTGCATGGAGGCTTCGGTGCTTACACTCTCATTGCCGTGCACATTATAACTCAACCAAACAATGGCTTTTGAAGCATTTCCTGTACCTGTGGTGCTTTTTAGATGGTCTTCCCTGATGCTCTCCAGGTTTTTAATATTGGCAGGGGAGGATACATAGGCCAGTATCAGAGGTCTGCGCTCATTTGTTTTGCCATAAGAGGTTAGCTGTACTCGATCAGCCGCCGCCTCTGCCAGATATTCGTAATAATCCACTACTTCATGATGACGGGTAAATTGGGTACCCAATTCGTATCCCAAAAATTCCGATGGGGATTTAATTTCTTGGGAGATATTTGAGATGGAATATAAAAAACAGGCAAAGAGTAATAAGTGCTTCATATTGGGAAGAGTGGTTTGATATTTTCCAAATCTAACAATAACTCTACAATTTGTAAACAACTTAACGTATTTTTAGGAACTCAAAATTTCAATAATTTTAACTTTACCCAGATTTTAAGCTGCCCCTATGAAAAGCGACTGCATTCCTTTTAAAAAAACAGGTTATTTTTCCAATTTGATATGTGATTACTTGGACCAAAAAGAAAGTCTGCAGCCTTTTTATAATAGGTTTCCAAACCTAGATAACTTTAAGGACCAATTATTGGAGAAACAGGCCAATTTTCCAGCGGAAAATAGGGAAGTGCTTCATGGCGCCATAAAAAAGCAGTATGCCAATACTAATATTTCTAGATCAACAGAATTGCATATAGAATTATTAAAGGACAATTCTACCTTCACCGTGGTAACCGGCCATCAATTAAATCTTTTTACCGGTCCGCTGTACTTTTTATACAAGATTATTTCAACCATTAACCTAACACAGCAATTAAAGGAGGCATACCCCAATTACAATTTTGTGCCCGTTTATTGGATGGCCACTGAAGATCATGATTTTGACGAGATCAACTACTTTAATTTCAAGGGTAAAAAATTGCAGTGGAACAAAGAGTCATCTGGAGCCGTAGGTCACCTAAAGACAGATGGTCTGGATGATGTATATAATATGTTATCCATGGAAATTGGAATAGGTCAAAATGCAGAAGAGTTAAAGACCTTATTCAAGAGGTCTTATTTGGAACACGATAACCTTACAGATGCAACACGATTTTTGGCCAATGAGCTTTTCGGAGATTACGGGTTGGTAATTGTAGATGGCGATGATAGGGAGCTCAAAAAATTATTGGTGCCCTATGCTAAAAAGGATATCCTTGAAAATGTGTCCTACAAAGCTGTCCACAATACCGCACAAAGGTTAGAGCAGTTACCGGAGAATTACGGTATTCAGGTAAACCCTAGGGAAATCAATTATTTCTATTTAATAGATGGACTTAGGGAACGTATCATTGAAAAGGACGGATCGTATTACATTAATGATACCGATTTAAGTTTTACCGAAAAGGAGCTGTTGGAAGAACTGGAAAGTTACCCAGAGCGTTTTTCCCCCAATGTGATTTCCAGACCCTTGTACCAAGAAATTATTTTACCCAATCTATGTTATATTGGAGGAGGCGGAGAGCTGGCATATTGGTTGGAATTAAAATCCTGCTTTGAAGAAATGGATGTAACTTTTCCAATCTTGTTATTGAGGAACTCAGCCTTGATCATAACACAAAAACAGGATGACAAATTAACAAAACTCAATTTGGATATCGCCGATCTGTTTTTAAAGCAAAATAGTTTTATCAATAAAAAGATAAGGACCATATCTAATATTGATATAGATTTTACATCACAAAGACAATACTTACAAGAGCAGTTCCAAGGACTTTACAACTTGGCAGCACAAACGGACAAGTCCTTTTTAGGGGCAGTTAAAGCTCAAGAGGTAAAACAGCTCAAAGGTCTTGACAATTTAGAAAAGCGACTTTTAAAGGCCCAAAAACGAAAGTTAAAAGATCATGTGGTACGTATGACGGAAATACAGAATGAGCTGTTTCCCAATAAATCGTTACAAGAGCGTAACTTGAATTTTTCGGAACTTTATTTGGAGTACGGCAAAGAACTGATTCCTGTCCTGATGAGTGCATTAAAACCACTGTCTGGAGAATTTACCATACTGACAATGGATTAATTGTTTAACGTGTAAGCGCAAAATATATGGTGCTGAATTTTAAGGTACTAAAAATTGCCCTTCCCATTCCGAATCTTCCTTGGAGTATCGGACCCTAATATGATTGGGTCTTTTTAGCTTTAAATATTCTATTTTGAAAGGATAGATCTCCACCACGCAAAAATGATTCTCATCATTCAAATATTCAATGATATCAGGATTTTTGATTTCCTTGCCCGGAGCTTCTGAAGTGGTATAATCTTTTTTGTAGTCTTCAGGTACCGCATCCCAGAGTAATTTTTTGTTTTCAATGTCATTGTTCACTATTGCTAAACCTTCAATACGAACTTGCATTAGTTTTTCCGGATGATAGAACAGTAAGCTTACTTTTTTGTTTTCTTTTATATGCGTGATTTTTTTTGAACGTTTATCGGTAAAAAACGTGAGCACCAGATCATCCGTGGCCTTGCGGAGAACAATAGTCCGCAACCTGGCTATATTGTCCAATCCTACCGTAGCTAGGGTACAGTATCGGAAAGGGTGCCCTGTTTCGGTTGCTCCTTTTCGCAGTTCCTCCTGTAATTCTATAAAAAAAGCTGATTTCATGTGCCCTTATTTTCTATAATAAAGATAAAAAATAAAAGAACAGGGTAGGGTATTTTGTTTATAAGTTGTTTAGTGTATAGACAGTGCACAAAGCATGAGTTTCACATAATAGTAGTTAGGTTAGTTTTCCCAATGGAGATTGGGATCGATTTAAAAGCTCGGGGTGGTTTCCGGGCTTTTTTTTGTTTGGGTTTGTAGTAAATCAGAGCCGCCTTCCACTTAAAAAGTGGCTCAAAACATTACCTTTGCCAAAAGACCTTTGCCAAATGCACAATATAGATATACAACTGGTGGAAATGACCCTGGATGTCATGAAATATGTCATCAACAGAATAACTAAAACAGCACCAGAATTGGGGCAACCCAAAAAAGAAGAAGAATTGAGAAGTTTGGTGGGTGAAACCATTACTTCAGCTGGTATAGGAGGAGAAAAAGCCTTTGATCTTTTCAAAGATGTTCTAATAAAAGCAACAGTCCCTATTGACCACCCCAGACATTTGGCATTTGTACCGGCATCCCCAACAAGAGCGGCTATTATGTTTGATTTGGTCACATCCGCCTCCAGTATCCATGGGGCCTATTGGATGGAAGGCGCAGGAGGTATTTTCTGTGAAAATGAGGCCATGAAATGGTTGGTCTCACTAACTGGACTTCCAGAACCGGCCTTTGGAGTATTTACAAGTGGCGGTACGGCAGCTAATTTGTCGGCCATGGTAACGGCACGTGAGAACTGGAGAAAGAACAAAGACAATCTTAATGAAAAGGCCCTTATAATTACTTCCAGTGGGGCCCATTCCTCCATTAAGTCCATGGCAAAGGTGATAGATGCAGATGTTATTTTGGTGGAAACCGAAGACAGTATGTCGGCAGAAATGTTGTCCGACGCTTTAAGGGAGCTAACGCCCCACCAAAGAAAAAGACTATTCGCCATTGTTGCCACGGGTGGTACAACCAATGCGGGTATCATAGATGACCTAGACGGAATCGCCACTATCTGTGAGCAAGAAGGTGTTTGGTTTCATGTGGATGCTGCTTATGGGGGTGGAGCCTTGGCCTCTAAATTGGCTAGACCCCTTTTTAAGGGGATAGAACGTGCCAACAGTATTACTATTGATCCCCATAAATGGCTGTTCTCCCCATACGACTGTGGGGCAATACTTTATAAAAACCCAGAATTGGCAAAAGAGGCACATTCCCAGGAAGGGTCATATCTGGATATCTTCAAGGATGAAGGAGCACACGGATTCAATCCTTCTGATTATCAGATCCAATTGACCCGAAGGGTGAGGGGGCTGCCCTTATGGTTTTCCTTGGCCATGCACGGAACCGATAAGTACGAATGGGCCGTTCAACAAGGCATAGAACTTGCAAACCTTGCAGGAAGGATCATTCAAGATAACCCGATAGTGGAATTGGTAAGGGAGCCCAGTCTATCTTGTGTACTGTACAGAAGAAAGGGCTGGTCACCAGACGATTACAGGAATTGGACCTATAAGAACCACAGGGACGGATTTGCATTGGTCACCCCTACAAAATGGAAGCATCAAGGCGTTTATGAAACTGTTGCCCGTTTCTGTTTTATTAACCCAGATACGACCGAATCTGATATAAGGGCCATTTTAGATTCTATGAAATAGGCCTAATGATGAAAATTCCTAAAAAATTATTGCCCTCTAAACTTTCCATTTTTCAATTTAATACTATTTTTGCCCATGCAAAATAACGTCCTCATTTTAGATTTTGGTTCTCAGTACACACAACTCATCGCAAGAAGGGTTAGGGAACTTAATATTTTCTGCGAAATTAAACCTTACAACCATTTACCTGAAGATCTTTCAGAATACAAAGCGGTAATCCTATCGGGATCACCTTTTTCTGTTAGGGCTGAAGATGCCCCGCATCCGGACTTATCTCAAATTAGAGGCAAAAAGCCACTATTGGGAGTGTGTTATGGGGCGCAATATTTGGCGCATTTTAATGGTGGCAGTGTGGAAGGATCCAATACCAGGGAATATGGTAGGGCCAAATTGTCCTATGTGAAGGAAAACGAACCGTTTTTTGATAAAATATCCAAAGGGAGTCAAGTTTGGATGAGCCATGCTGATACCATTAAGGAACTTCCTGAGAATACAACAAGATTGGCAAGTACGCACGATGTTGAAAATGCGGCTTATAAGTTTAATGGAGAGGAATCCTATGCCATACAGTTTCATCCTGAGGTATACCATACAACAGATGGCAAGCAGTTATTAGAGAATTTTCTGGTACATATTGCTGGAGTTGCACAGACTTGGACACCTGACGCTTTTGTAGAAACAACCGTAACGGAACTGAAAAGAAAAATAGGTCAGGATAAAGTGATATTGGGACTTTCAGGAGGAGTAGATTCTACTGTGGCGGCCATTTTATTGCACAAGGCCATTGGAAAGCATTTACATTGCATCTTTGTGAATAACGGGCTTTTGAGAAAAAACGAATTCGAGGATGTGTTGCACCAGTATAAGGATATGGGGCTTAATGTTAAGGGAGTAGATGCTTCGGCACGCTTTTTGGACGCATTGGCTGGAGAGAGTGATCCAGAGAAAAAAAGGAAAGCGATCGGAAGGGTCTTTATTGAGGTTTTTGATGATGAGTCACATTTGGTTGAAGATGCCAAATGGTTGGCACAAGGAACCATTTATCCAGATGTGATAGAATCGGTTTCGGCAACAGGAGGTCCTTCAGCAACCATTAAAAGTCATCATAACGTAGGTGGCCTGCCAGATTTTATGAAATTAAATGTAGTGGAGCCATTGCGAATGTTGTTCAAGGATGAAGTTCGTAGAGTGGGTGCCAGTATGGGTATTGATAAGGCTTTATTGGGAAGGCATCCCTTCCCTGGCCCTGGATTGGCAATAAGAATCCTAGGGGATATTACCCCGGAAAAAGTAGCTATTTTACAAGAAGTTGATGCTATTTTTATCAATGGGTTAAAAGAATGGGGACTTTA
>JBFIGS010000082.1:0-10369 GCA_041602195.1 Sediminicola sp.
ACAGTGGTGGGCCTTGGGGCCATGTTTGGGGCTATATTGGAATACTCCGGTGGTGCTAAGACCATTGCCAACTTTATGATTTCCAAATTTGGTGTGCAAAGAGCACCATTGGCCATGGTCATCTCTGGATTTCTAATTGCCATTCCTGTATTCTTTGATGTGGCCTTCATCATATTGGTGCCCATGATTTACGCATTACAGAGAAAGACAGGAAGGTCATTGTTATTGTATGCTATTCCCCTACTTGCAGGTTTGGCCATTACCCATGCCTTTATACCCCCCACCCCAGGACCAATTGCCGTAGCTAATATCATTGGGGCTGAATTGGGATGGGTGATTTTAATCGGGTTTATTGTTGGTATCCCTACGGCTCTGGCAAGCGGACTTCTCTTTGGAAAGTATATTGCAAAAAAAATACATGTAGAGGCCCCTAAAGAAATTGAAAAGGGGGAAGAAACAGATCTTCCCAACATAGGAATTACCCTTTGGATCATAAGTGTCCCCATATTTTTGATCTTGTTGAATACGGTTTTGAACAGTGACTTGGTGCCCCTGGAGAACAAAACGATACTAAATGGCATCTCCTTAGTAGGACATCCATTTACTGCCCTTATTATTGCCAATATACTCGCCTGGTATTTTTTCGGGATTAAAAGAGGTTTTAGCAGGGAAAAATTATTTAAGATAACCTCCAAATCTCTGGAACCTGCAGGCACAATAATACTTTTGACAGGGGCCGGAGGTGTCTTCAAACAAGTCCTTACCAATACAGGGGCCGGAGAATTACTGGCTACCTCTTTAAGTGATGCAGGTATCCCATTACTGGCTTTTGCTTTTATAAGTGCGGCCATAGTAAGGATCATTCAAGGGTCATCTACCGTGGCAATGATCACCGCAGCTGGCTTGGTAGCCCCTTTAATGGTCAATACCACCTTAAGTGGTCCCCAACTGGGCTGTATGGTCATCGCTATAGCTTCTGGCGCAAGTATCTTCTCACACGTTAACGATAGTGGGTTTTGGCTGGTAGGTCAATATTTGGGAATTACCGAAAAGGAAACATTTAAATCTTGGACCGTTATGACTACCATCCTCGCTTTTACCGGATTTATTAGTGTTACCATAATCAGCCTTTTTCTATAAAAGAAAAAACCGTTCAGGATCCTGAACGGTTTTTAATATTGATATGATATTTGTATCTATTCTTCAGTCTTTACAACCAACCTGAAACCTTCACCATGAATATTTAAAATCTCAACATTCTCATCCTTCTTAAGGTACTTTCTCAGTTTTGCAATATACACGTCCATACTTCTGGATGTAAAATAGTTGTCATCCCTCCATATTTTGGTCAGAGCCAATTCCCTTGGCATTAGATCGTTTTCATGTAAGGCCAACAAACGCAATAATTCGTTTTCCTTAGGGGAAAGTTTTATAGCCTCTTCGTCTTTATATTTTAAAAACCTAAGTTTAGAATTCAATTGGAACCCTCCAATGGTGAATTCGAATTTTTTACTATCTGCAAGTCCATTTGAAGCTTTTCTTTGCAAAATAGCCTTAAGTTTCATCAGCAATACTTCTGAATCGAATGGTTTGTTAAGATAATCATCGGCACCTGCCTTATATCCTTTAAGAACATCCTCTTTCATGGTTTTTGCGGTTAGGAAAACAATGGGCACATGCTCGTTCTTTTCCCTAATCTCCTTTGCTAAGGTAAAACCATCTTTATAAGGCATCATGACATCCAAAATACAAACGTCAAAATTATCTTTTTTAAATTTTTCAAAACCTTCCATCCCATTTTTTGCCAAGACAACATCAAAGTCGTTCATGGTCAAATAATCTTTAAGGACAATCCCAAAATTGGGATCATCTTCAACCAAAAGTATTTTCTTATTCGCTGTTTCCATATCCATATTTTAAATTAAAGGTAGTTTTATATAGAAAGTACTTCCTTTACCTCTTTCACTTTCTGCATAGACCTCACCCTGGTGATCTTCAATTATTCTTTTTACATAGGCTAACCCAAGGCCGTGACCTTTTACGTTGTGTATATCACCCGTATGTTCCCTATAAAATTTTTCAAATACTTTTTTAAGAACCGCTTTGCTCATTCCTGATCCCTGATCCTGTATTTTTATAACTATATAATTTTTTGCCAATTCCGTAAACACATCAATTTTTGGTGCGTCTGGCGAATATTTAATGGCATTATCCAATATATTGACAATAACATTGGTAAAGTGCATATCATTTGCCAAGACATCGGATCTTTCAGCGTCCAAATGTGTTTTTATATAACCGCCCCTATCACCTACAATTAGCTCCACATGGGCAATGGCATCATCAATGATTTCATGGGCATCGATTCTGTCCTTACTGATATCCAGTTGATTTTTTTCGAGTTTTGAAATTCTCAATACGTTCTCTACCTGGGCATGCATCCTTTTGTTCTCATCCCTTATCATCTGGAGGTAGCGCAATACTTTCTCCTTATCATCTATGATCTTTGGATTTTTAATAGCCTCAACCGCCAAATTGATGGTAGCGATGGGCGTCTTAAACTCATGTGTCATATTATTGATGAAATCTGACTTTATCTCAGAGATCTGTTTTTGTTTAATCAATTGATATATGGCACTTGAATAGGCCACTACTATTACCAAGGTAAACACCAAGGATAATATTGCCATTCCAAGAATTGAACTGATCAAGAACTTTTTCTTTTTAGGAAAAGATATCAAAAGGGAAAAATCTGTTGCCCCTTCACTATCTCCAAATATGGGTGCCTCGTACAATGTACTTCCCACAAATTTAAATTTCCTAGACCTTATTTTGGTAGGCAATCCTTTACTATATACCCCGTATTCATAGTCTATGTCTATTCCACGGTTATGAAGCTCCCTATCCAAAATCAATTCTATTTCCTGTTTGGAAACCCGCTTGTGTATGGGGACCGTTTTGGCATATTCCCTAAAAACATCGTCAAATTGAGCCTTTTCAATAGAAGAAAGTCCACCAATCTTTTCCAAGGTTTGAACTGGACTTAATTTAAATCCCTTGCCGTCCAAACCATAGTCTTCCCTAAAAATTGTTTTTGTACGTTTGCTCGTAAAATTTTTCAGGGTTGTACTATCTGAACCTATGTCATTGTCAAAGAACGTGGATGCAACGTTATAATCCTCTTCTAAAATTCCATGGGAATAAAAGAGTACTTCATTGGAATTGACATCTCTATCTACAAAAAAGAAATTCCTAAAATGTGAATCTTTGGGTTTGCCAAGACTGTCTTTAAGGTTCACGTACCTATCCGAGTAGTCCTTTATCTCCCTGTCCTCTATCTTCTCTGTCGCCTTGGTTAAAACCTCAGAAACCGCATTTGAAAACTGCTCCTCTTTATCATCTACTGACTTTTTTATCCAATATCCTTGGACAAAAATAATGCCCACAAGGGACAGACTCATCAGGATAACAAGGAGTACGAATAACTTCTTGTTCATTAGCGTAAAATTAGAAATTTAACATTTAGTGGATTGTACGTTTAACCTAACCTTAACAAAAATGTTAAAATTTATTCCTTAGGTCTTATTTCTTAAGGAATATTTGGTGAAGTTCCTGTACTTTTCTCTTGGTTTCCTCCAAGTTGATATTTTCGATGACATAAGTGGCAAGCGCCTTCTTATCTGCTTCATCCCATTGGTTATCCATTCTGGACAATACCTGATGTTCATCTACATTGTCCCTTGCCATTACCCGTGACAGCCTGGTTTCTTTAGGGGCGGCAACCAAGACAGTAGCGTCATACTTATCTTGCATCCCGTTTTCAAATATAATGGCAGCCTCCTGAATGACATAAGGGTAATCCTGTTTCCTTACCCAGGATTCAAAATGTTCTCTAACGGCAGGATGTACTATGGCATTTAATTGGTTTAGAACCTTCCTATCGGCAAAAACCTTATTAGCAATAAATTCCCTGTTCAAAGCTTCGTCAAGGTAGGCTTCATTACCTAAAAGTTCAACAATGGCTTTCTTGATTTTTTTGGAATTGCCCATGAGCAGTTTGGCCTCGGCATCTGAATTATACACAGGGACACCCAATGCGGCAAACATTTTTGCTACAGTAGATTTACCACTACCGATCCCCCCTGTCAATCCAATTAATCTCATTCTATTTTTAAGATATATTCTACTTCCTTCTCCAAAAGTTTAATGTCGAAGAGCCCTTCTGGCTTATTGGCCAAATTCAGGGTAATCATAGATGATTTTGTATCCTTTACGGTATTAAAGTCGGCCACAACTCTAAAATCAGAGGCCTTTACCTTTTTAAGTCTTTCTATTTTACCCTTACACAGAACAGAAACTTTATTGGGAAATGTTTTAATCTGCATATCCGGTTCTAGATTTATCACTTCTACTGGCACCTCCACAATTTTTTCTGAAAATCTTGCTACTTTCCCAGTTATCCTAACTTCATTGGTAGAATACTTGGTGTTCAATAATTTAACTGATTTTACAAGTGCTAGATTTTTAGAAAAATCATTGCTGACATCTTTTAGAATTGCAGTACTTGTCCGTACATTTCCAATAGTATCAATTTCATTTTTAGGTCCTGAAAGTGTCACTTCGGTAGGTTCCATTTTTAAAGTTCCATCCAACATATAATTCTGTGCGTAGTCTATTTTTAATCTGGAGACTACAGGTACAGATTTGGAATACAGACGATAAAGGGCAAAATACAATGTATCCCTGTTGTCAACATCCACCAAGGTAATGGATGGCGGTAACTGGCCCTCTATTTGTTTTATACAAGTTTCCTGTGGCAAATAATATTTTGATCCCTTTTTCTTAATGTAGGACAAATCCAACTGCACTACTCTTGGGCTGAAGTTATATCGCAAAAATTGAAATCCACTACAATTCAGTTTTACGTCCAGCTTATCTTTGGAGGATCCTTTAAAGAGCAAACTATCGGGAACATTTATGTATTCCAAATCAAAGGAGGTTGTACTGGTATACCGCTCTGTTAAGTTACTAACAAACCAAGCCAATCCAGAGCACAATAAAAAGAGTGAAAATATTTTCACTTTTCGTTTTTGTAGTCCGTTATTAGTTTTTTTTATCACCCTTTAGTTTGTTTTAAAAAATAGATTTGGAAAAATTTCCTCGGGTTCTTTTTGGGATGCATTAATTTTTAATGTGGCTTCCACAAAACCCTTTCCATATCCATAAAATTGTATTGCAACCGCTACCAAGGTGAGGATTGCTATTTCCAGATTCCTATTTTTAACTAAGGAATCTATAAATACTATGCCAAAATATAAGATATAGACCAAAAGTAATAAAGTACTTCCCATTATTGCAAATACAATAGACACCAAAAGTCCCAAGCAAAATAATGATGGAAACCAATACGTTATTTTAGCCGTTCCAGGATGCCATTTATTTAATATTGGCCTTACCATCCCAAATTTATTCACTTGGATATAGAACTTTTTCCAATCTATACGTCTCTTATGATATACAAAGGCTTCAGATATAAGCCTCGTTTTAAATCCTTTTTCCCAAATGCGAATGGTGAGGTCTGGATCTTCTCCAGGGTGTATGTTCCCGTATCCCCCAGTGGCCATAAAAGCTTTTTTGGAAATACCCATGTTAAAACTTCTAGGCTGAAATTTATCAACGGCTTTTTTAGCACCCCTAATCCCTCCTGTTGTCAATACAGAGGTCATGGCATAGTTGATGGCCTTCTGTACTTTTGAAAAGGATTGATGGGCAGCATCGGGACCTCCATAACAATCAACAAATTCAGCTTTTAAAGAGGTATGGACCACGTCTAAATATTCTGGTGGCAGAAGACAGTCAGAATCCAATACTATGAAATAATTTCCTTTTGCATGGCGCATTCCATAATTTCTAGAATCCCCTGGGCCAGAGTTGGTTTTCTCTAGATAGGTAATGGGAAGTTGCGATTTGTATGAGCTTACGACCTCCTCTGAACTAATAGTAGAACCATCTTCTACAATTACAATCTCAAAAGCCCCCTTATAAGTTTGGTACAATAGACTATCCAACAGCTCCCTAATTTCATTTGGTCTGTTATAAACGGGAACGATAAAGGAAAAAAACAACTCCATATCTATATTTTATAAACATAAAAAGCCATCCTTTTAAACGGGATGGCCTTATATCTATGGTTGCAATACTACTTCGTAAATTGCTCTATAACTTCTTGACTTACACCTGTACTTGAAAAGCCACCGTCATGAAAAAGATTCTGCATGGTTACTTTTTTTGTCAAATCTGAAAACAAAGAGACCGTATAATCTGCACAGTCTTGGGCCGATGCATTCCCCAAAGGTGACATTTTTTCGGCATAACTTATAAAGCCATCAAACCCTTTAACCCCTTGTCCGGCAGTTGTAGGCGTTGGAGACTGTGATATGGTATTTACCCTTACTTTCTTATCCTTTCCAAAGAAATAGCCAAAGCTACGAGCCACAGACTCTAAATACGCTTTATTGTCCGCCATATCATTATAATCTGGGAACGTTCTTTGAGCGGCCATATATGTCAAGGCCACAATGCTTCCCCATTCGTTCATAGCGTCTGCTTTATATAGCGTCTGCATTACTTTATGAAAAGAAAGTGCTGAAACGTCCCAACCTTTTGCGGTAAAATCATATTTCTCATCGGTATACGCCCTTCCTTTACGAACATTTACGGACATCCCTATGGAATGTAAAACAAAATCGAGTTTTCCCCCAAGAATTTCAACAGCTTTAGACACTAAGTTTTCCAAATCCTCTTCACTGGTTGCATCTGCAGGAACAATTTCTGAACCGGTTTTTTTGGCAAGTTCATTGATTTGCCCCATTCTCATTGCTATTGGTGCGTTGGTCAAAACGAACGTACCTCCCTCAGCATGAACTCTCTCCGCTGTTTTCCAAGCTATTGAATTTTCATCCAAAGCCCCAAAAATAATTCCTCTTTTACCTTTTAATAAGTTGTATGACATATGTAAACAGTTTTCTTAGGTTGTTATTTGTTTCAAAGATATTTAAAATAAGTTAATTCAAGAGCTCTCTTGCGTGCGCAATCGCAGAATCGGACATGGCCTTTCCTCCTAGCATCTCCGCCAATTCGGCCACCCGCTCCTCTTGGGTTAATTTTTTCATATTGGTATGGGTCTCCAAATTATCTTCTTCTTTATACACCTTAAAGTGCTGATCCCCTTTGGAGGCCACTTGCGGTAAGTGCGTAATTGAAAAAATTTGCATCCCTTGGCTCATTTCTTTCATTATGTCGCCCATCTTGGAGGAAACCTCACCGGAAACTCCTGTATCAATTTCATCGAACATCATGGTAGGCAACTGTTCGTATTTGGCCAATATAGATTTTATGGTCAACATAATCCGGGACAGTTCCCCTCCCGATGCCACTTTTTTCAAAGGACCGAAATCTGTCCCTTTATTGGCTGAAAAGAGAAATACCAAAGTATCCTTTCCTTTTTTACCAAAAGTTGTGGCGGGATGTATTTCTATTTTAAAGGTTGCGCTCGGCATTGCCAAGGACGCCAACATTTCCTCCAATTGCTTCTTAAGTAAAGGTACAACCTTTTCCCTCCGTTTTCTAAGGGTTACAGCTATCGATTCCAACTCTTTGTCCTGATCGGATAATTGGGCCTGTTTTTCTTTAATGGCGGCTCCTACATTTTCGGTAGCGTCCACCTTTTGAGCCAACTCCTCTTTGATCGCTATCAGTTCGGAAATATCCTGGGCGTTATGTTTTTTCAACAGATCGTACAACAGCTGAAGCTTTCCATTGATCTGTTCCAATAACTGGGGATTTGCCTCTACCTTATCAAAAAAGTTCTGTAGCTCGGTAGAGATATCGTCCATTTCTATAAAAACAGACTGAATACGTTCATTAATGGATGTGAACTGAGTTCCGAACCCAGCTAATTTATTGGATATCTGTTTTAATTCTGTAAGAATTGTAACTATTCCTATCTGTTCGTCAGTCAGCAATTGGTTTCCTTTGGACAGGTATTCTGTGATGGTCTCTACATTGCTCAGTTGCTCATACTGTTCTTCCAATTCTTCTTGAACACCGATCTTCAGCGGAGCCGATTCCAATTCCTTTAGCAAAAAGCTATTGTATTCGTGCTCCTTGGTACTGTTTTCCTGAAATTCCAGTAACTTTTTTAGCTCCTTTCCAGTTTCCAGATACTTGGAACGCTTTATTGTAAAATCGTCCAAAATCTTACCGTTATCCGCAAGGGCATCGATCACCTTCAATTGAAAATCGTCATCGGTCATCTGCATAGTTTGATGCTGGGAATGTACATCTATCAGACAATCGCCCAAATAGGACAAGATGTCCAATGTTACCGGGGTATCATTGACAAAGGCCCTAGATTTACCACTGGGCAATATTTCCCTTCTTAAGATGGTTTTTGGCTCGTAATCCAACTCTTTTTCCTTAAAAAAAGGTGCCAGATTGTACTTTCCAATTTCAAATTCCGCCTCTACTATACATTTGGTATCCTTGTTCTTAAGGGAGGACAGATCTGCTCTTTTTCCCAAAACCAAGGAAAGGCCACCCAATAAGATCGACTTACCTGCTCCTGTTTCTCCAGTAATAATGGTGAAGCCATTGGTAAACGAAACGTTTAAATGGTCTATTAATGCGTAATTTTTAATTGAGATTGTAGTCAGCAAAGTTGAATAGATTATTGCCGTAAAGATAATTGATATTCCACTGGAAAAAAATGGAGGTCAATATTTTATTTCATTCCATGTATTGGAATAAAAGGGAGCTATTCTTGTTAGCGTCTCTTTAAGCTGAACAATGTCCATTTTAGGGCCGTCGGAAAAGATATCCTTGATCTCCTCAGATTTGGCGTCAAAAAAAGTTTGGATCAGAAAAGCATTAGGGCGTCGCTTCACCATTGTTTCCATTAATCGCATGGTTCCTGCAATCACTTGTTTTCCTGTACTATTGTTATCTGCCAGGATATCAAGTCCTTTTCTGTGGTAGTTGTACATGGCAATGCGGTATTCCCTGAAGGTGTTGGACATTAAATTATCTACCAACTCAAAGCGTGTACGTTCACTGGAGGATTGACTCCATCCCGTAAAACTACTGCCCTGAGCTTGTGTAACGATATTTTGGGCTTTTCTAAAAAAATCATTTCCTCCCTCCAATGCAAAAGTATCGGCATCCAATCCGAGCATTATATAAACGTAATAAGACACTACGCCCACCAAATTGGAATCAAATACATTTTCATTGTACACCAAGGGCTGGAACTCTATATATTCAAAATTAAATTGATTGTCCTTGTAATTGAAAACCGGACTTTCATAGGAAGTATTATAAATAGGCCTTGAAGATTGTAATTGAATACTTGCCTTGAACCTATTGGATTCATATTCTGAAACGGTAATGAACATTCTCGCGTTAACCCTCTCCCGTTCCTTATAAACCTTATTGGTCCATTTACTTTTATTCACAAAATCGTTCAGGGAACGCTCCAAGGTCTTAAATATCTGTTGATTGGTTTGCCCTACTTGATCTGAATTAATGGTAATGGTACAGTTCAGTTCTTGGGCGTACAATGAAATGGATAGTAGTGTACAACAAATAGCAAGTAAGAGCCTATGCATGGAGTCTATTGATTATTTCATTCATTATGTCCAACGCTACCTCTGCCTTGGTCTTTAATCCAAACGTTTTAATACTTAAATTCTTATCTATAAATGAAATTTTATTGGTCGCTTTTCCAAAACCGGCACCGGTATCATTTAAGGAATTCAGAACAATGGCATCGAGATTTTTCTTGACCAATTTACCCTTTGCGTTTTCGAGCTCATTTTCAGTTTCCAGCGCAAAGCCAACTAAATATTGTTCTTTCTTATGTTCCCCTAAGGATAGAAGGATGTCCTTATTTTTGACCAACTCCAAGGTGAGGCTATCTTCTTTTTTCTTGATCTTTTGATCTGCAACTACTTTGGGCCTATAATCCGAAACGGCCGCAGCACAGATAACAATATCCATATTCCCGAAGTGCTCATGTACCGCATCATACATCTGCTCCGCAGAAACCACTCGTTTAAGGCTAATATTGTCGTTATCAACATTTAGAGCAGAAGGTCCGGTAACTAGGACCACCTCAGCACCTTTAGCAGCTGCTGCTTTTGCCAATTCAAACCCCATTAGGCCAGAGGAATGGTTGCCTATAAATCTTACAGGATCTATTGCCTCGTAAGTGGGGCCGGCAGTAATCAATACTTTTTTGCCTTTCAATGGCAAACCACTGGAAAGATATTCCTTTAAAAATGCTAGGATATCTTCGGGTTCTGCCATACGT
>JBFIGS010000083.1:0-10339 GCA_041602195.1 Sediminicola sp.
ATAGATATAAAAATTGCTCTCACTATTTTCCGTATCCATACCATAAACTATGTTGGCCCCTAAATTTATCCTGACATCATCACTTACGATCAAAAGACTTGGGCTTACCCCTACTTGAAAATGACCGTAATTGATATCTCCCGTATTGTTGGAATTATTAACATCTGCATTTTTGAAAGCACCTCCTACATAGTCGAAATTTCCGGAAATAGTCAAAGCCTGATCTGTTAGCGGAAATTCAAAAATAGGCTGGAATTTAAATCTATTCTCACCGGAATCGGTTACATCCCAAAAACGTCTTAAGAGCAGGTCTGCACCTTTAAAAAGGGCATCATTTACTTTCACATTTGCACCCAATTCTGCATTGTAATAATTTTGTTTCGCATCAATACCGGCAATAACAGCATCGGGAAAGGCTCCTTCGGGAATCCCGTACCAATTATAGATCTGATGTTGTAGCCCTATGTTTGTGCCCCAACTGACATCCCTATCCTTTTTGGAGTAGGAGGCATCCAACTTGGTATTGTAAAAATCATTGTCCAGGACCGTGCCATCTATATCCCCTCTGGAAGAAAAATGATTGAGCCCTATATCCACACGCTCATCCCTATTAAAGATCCTACTCGTATAAAAATCTAACATAGCGTTGTTATAGTTCCCAAGACCAAGGGCCAAAGATGAGTTATAAAGCTTTTCCGGCTTGGCTTTCTGTACTTCCGTTGCCTTGCCTTTCGCAGGGGTAAATGTAGAAGCTACGGGAACCGAAAAAATATTGTAATTGATCTTCTTCTTTTGTAGAACGATGGAATCGTTCAGGTTAGGCATGGATTTAATTTTAAAGGCATCGGAGATTGTTGGGGTGTACGCCTTGGTCACCGTTACCGTTTCCGTACCGATATCATTTTTGTCCTTCTCCTGGGAAACCCCCAAGTGAAAAACGCCTATAATAGAAAGGATGCTTATATATATTTGCTTATGCATAGTGTTCTCTTTTTGCAAGGTGTATTTAATTCTTGTCAGGATTGATAGATGAATTGCTCTCCGCTTCCTTGGTTTTTATTTTGATAAGCTCTTGTTTGGCCTCATTCACTATTGCGGTGTATTGTCCGAAATTGGTAATGACACTTTCCAGAATATAGGTGGCCTGAAAGGCATCGCCCAACGCATAGAAATTCTTGGCCATGATCACCAATCCTTTACCACCCCATTCCTTATAGGCCGAGTAGTCCTTAGCTAATTTTGAAACCGATACATTGGATGCTTCATAGTTCTTCCCTTTATTTTTAAAATAGGCATCATAGTAATACGCTTCCGCAGCCAGTTCACCTGAAGCTATTTTTAAAACTTCACTATAGGCTTTTTGTGCCCTTGCCTCATTATTGGTGGCTATGGCCGATCTGGCAATCATTATTTGCGCATCGCTCTTGATGCGGTCATCTATTTTAGAGGTGGCCAAGACCTTCTCTGCATAGGCAATGGTCTTATCGTAATTCTTTTGCTCATAATAACCCTTCATAAGGTTAGATTGGGCAAAAGTGATATTCTGTTGGATATCGGCCGTATTCTCCAATTGGTTCAAAAACGGAATAGCAGCGGTATAATTTTTATTCCCCACATAAATTTCACATACCCGGGTCAACGCCTGTTCTGAATACTCGCTTCCTCCTCTGTTGGCGACAAAAGTGTAATGGGTAAGCGCCTTTTCTTTATCTCCTTTGGCGAAATACAGTTGGGCCAGATTAAAATTGGCTTTTAGGGCATTTAAGCCTGATGGAAATTGTTGGATATAATTTTGATATCCTTTTATGGCAGCATCGGAACGCCCTTCTATATATTGTTTGTCCGCAGATTCAAAGGTAGCATTGTCCAAATCGGCATCGGTCACTTCCACAAAATCCAGGTTTTTTACCCAGTCGGCATATTCGTTCACACGTCCAAGGTCCACATAGATCAATTTGGCCGTGGCCACTGCTTGCACCGCTTCTTGGGTTTTTGGAAAATCGCGCACCACAGTTTTAAACTTGCCCAATGCCTGATCGTTCTGACTGGCATTATAGTGTACCAAACCTTGGCGCATCAGCGCCTGTGGCACCAAAGAACTTCCTTTGTACTGGCTGATCAACTTGTCATAGGATCGCAATCCTAAATCTATCTTGTTCTCTTTAATGTAGGAGTTCCCCAATTCAAAAAGGGCGTCATCCATTAAGGTAGAAGTAGGATATTTTGTCGTAAAACTGTTCAATTCTTCGATCTTGGTAGCCGTTCTATCTACAAACCCATAGGAAAGGGCTTTTTGGAATGCCGCATAATCCTTTTCCGGACCACTCAATGCCAATGCCTGGTTGTAGGCTTCCATTGCAGGCCAGTATTTACTGCTTACAAAATGGCTATCTCCCAAACGCAGATAGGCATCATGCAATTTATTGGTGTCCGAAGGATTTGCAGCGGAATATTTTGAAAAATAGGAGGCTGCATTGGTATAGTCCTTTAGTTTAAAATAGGTGTATCCCAAATTATATGGCAGATCCCTGTACTCTGGAATATTGCGTGCATTGGCTTGGAACTGGACAAAATCTACCAGGGCATCCTTATAGTTGTTCAAAAGATATTGGGCTTCCGCTTTCCAGTATTGTGCTCGGGCCTTAAAAGTGCCATCTTCTGCACTTGCCAAAGATTTTTTGAAATTCTCTACAGCACCTTGATAGTCTGCATCTATAAAAAGTTCAATCGCCCTATAGTAGGCAACTTTTTGGTACGTGGCCTTACTGGCGTAATTCTTGTTTTCTTCCAGGAGGGTCATTGCCCCCTTAAAATTCTTTGAAGTGATATAGGAATCCACTAAAAGTTCTTGGATTTCCTTGGTCTCCGCACTCCCTGGATATTTTTCCATATAGGTTGTCAATACCTTGGGGACACTTTCGTAGGCATTTCCAATTTCGTAACTCAAGCGTGCATAGTTCAGATAGGCATCTTTCTGAATTTCCGGTACGAAATCCATTTGGGAGGCATTTCTAAAAGCGTTCAACGCTTCCTGCTTTTTGTCCAACTTCAAATAACATTCCGCCAAATGATAATAGGCATTTTGGGCAACGCTGTTGTCACCTCCTATGATTTTATTGAACTGTTGAATGGCATTGGCAAAATCTCCCTGTTTGTAATAGGAATAGCCCAAGAAATAATAATCCGTATTGCTCAATTTCCCTTTCTTGCCCTTGTACTCTTCCAAATAGGGAATGGCGTTGTTGTATTGTTTTAGGTTGAAATAGCTCTCCCCGATAATTTTATTAAGTTCAGAAATCTCCAATCTATCTGCCTTTGGCAATTGTTTTTTGGCCAATTCGATAGCTTTTTCAAAATTACCGAGCTTAAAGTTCATATCAGCCTGGTAATAGGATAGGTTTTCATCCAATAGCCTTTGATCTGTGATCTGATCGAAACGGGCACTGGCACCTGCATAATCGTCATTCTGATAAGCAATGAATCCCAGGTAGTATTTGGCCTGTGATCCATATTTAGGGGAATTGGTTACTTTGTTAAGATATTGTTCAGCCTCTTTGGATCTATTGGAAGAAAAAAGGGAGTACCCGTTATTAAAGTTGAAACGGTCCCTATCTGCTCTGGAGATAGAACCTTGGTCTACCTTCCCATACCATTTTAAGGCATACGGATATTTCCCGGTCTCAAAATAATAATCGGCCACATCAAAGAAGGCCGAATTTCTTTTGGTAGAGGTGGGATACTGTTCCACAAAATCCTCCATAAGGCGATCTGCCCCAATCTGGTTTAGCCGAATGGCGGCATTCGCCGCATAGTAAGCACTATTGGCTCGGACCTCCAAATCATCGGTGTTGGATTTCACCTTGTCAAAAATAGTCTGGGATGCTTGATACTGTTTGTTATTGTAAAGCGTAAGCGCTTCCTGATAATCCTTATCATTATGGGTGTAGATCTTGGATTCTTGGCCATAGCCAATCCATACCATCCCCGTAAGACACAGTATTAAAGCGGTTTTTTTATTTCGCATAATGTTCTCTAGCTGTTTAAAATTAACCGAATATGAATTTATATAACGTTAAAAATTGTGCTTAAGTATTCTTGTAAAGCTACATTTTACATGCCTTTTTTCAGAACGCCCAAGAACAATTGAACTTAACAAAATCCATGCCTTGTTTAACTTAATTTAAGGCGAAAGATATATATTTTTAAAAGACCTTGATTTCTTTTAACAAGAACTTATTACCTTTATCTCCATATTCAGAAACATGAGCGAAAGCATATTGCATTTAGAGAACGTATCCGTTTTCCAGAAGGAAAATTTAGTGCTCAACGAAATCAATTTAGAAGTAAAAAAAGGAGAATTTGTATACCTCATCGGGAAGACCGGGAGCGGCAAAAGCAGCTTTATGAAATTGCTCTACGGAGACCTGCCACTCCTTGAAGGTTCGGGCCAGATCGTAGATTTTGACCTCAAGACCCTGAAAGAAAAAGACATTCCCTATCTCCGAAGGAAACTGGGCATTGTTTTCCAAGATTTTAAATTATTGCCCGATAGGAGCATCAATAAAAACCTGCGCTTTGTTCTAAAAGCTACAGGTTGGACAGATGACAGTTTAATGGATGCCAAGATCGAAGAGGTCTTGGGAAAAGTAGGCATGAAGACCAAAGGCTTTAAATTCCCTCATGAGCTTTCAGGAGGAGAACAACAACGTATTGCCATTGCCCGTGCGCTATTGAATGATCCCGAACTGATCTTGGCAGATGAGCCAACTGGTAACTTGGACCCACAGACCAGCGTGGAGGTCATGAAGGTTTTGCAAGAGATCAACGCCACGGGACGTACCATTTTAATGGCCACCCATGATTATGCCCTGATCTTGAAGTACCCTTCAAAAACCTTGAAATGCGATGGCAACAAAGTGTTCGAAGTGGTTCAAAAGGCCGTTTAACACCTATTATTCACCCACGAGGCCAAGCGTCCATGATCATAAAAAAACAAGTTTATAGAGCTGACAAAAAGGTAAATCCCCTTATTGGTATTCTCCTCTTCTTCATTTCTATACTCCTATTTGTCTTTACAGTCCCTTTTGGATTTGTCTATGCGATTTTTTACAAGGTTTTTAAAAGAGGATTAACGGGCATTGGGGAATACGCCCTTAAAATAGCCATCTCGGTAGACCAATTGGGCAATGTTACCATGCAGCATCTTTTAAATTTCCTATGGATCAAGGAAGGCGGGTACTATTTTGGGAATAGGGACGAAACCATTTCCAGTGCCATTGGCAGGAACAAAAAAATGGGCACCCTCACCTTTTTTGGTCGCGCTATAGACAACCTATTGGATACCATAGACCCCAACCATTCCCTCAACTCCATAGATTATTACATAGAACCTACAGAAAAAATTATCGACAAGCTCGCATGGATCCATTTGGTGGAGGGGAAAATATTGAGCACCCGAAGTAATGGCAAGACCAAATATTACATTCCCGGAGGAAAAAGGGAATTGGGGGAAACGGATTCATTAACCTTGGTCAGGGAAATCAAAGAAGAACTCAGTGTGGACATAAAGGTACCCTCATTGGAATTTATAGGGATTTTTGAAGCCCAGGCGGACGGACACAAACCTGGTATTTTGGTGCGCATGACCTGTTATGCCGCGCAATACAACGGTCAATTGGCACCCGATTCAGAAATTGAGGAGATGGTATGGCTTACCTACAATGACAGGGATATGGTCTCCGCTGTGGATCAATTGATTTTCGATTTCTTGTACCATAAAGGTGATCTTATAAAATAACGTTTTTCCAATTGCCGAAACTTTTTTGTTTCTTTGCCGCGATCACATACTAAAAAACTACATGGAAATACTTGGGATAGATATAGGAGGCTCTGGAATAAAAGGGGCCTTGGTAAATGTTGAAACAGGAGAAATGCTTACCGAGCGTTACAGAATACCTACCCCAAAATCCAAAAAACCTGCCGATATAGCGGAGGTAGTATCACAAATTGTCACCCACTTTAAGTATACCGGGCCTGTAGGGTGTGGCTTTCCTTCCATTATCAGACACGGAATTTGCAAGTCGCAAGGCAACCTGCACAAATCATGGGTCGGCGTTAAGGTGGACGATCTTTTTACCGAGGCCACAGGACAACCTTTCCATGTAATCAATGACGCCGATGCAGCCGGTTGTGCCTGCATGAACTACGGTATTGGTAAGGGCGAAAAAGGATTGGTGATCATGATCACCATAGGTACCGGTTTGGGTAGTGGCGCCTTTTTTAATGGGGAGTTGATCCCAAATTTTGAACTGGGACAAATTCCATATAAAAAATACGATAAGATTGAATCATGGGCTGCTGGGTCCGTGAAGGATAAAAAAAACATGAGTTACAAAAAGTGGGGCAAGCGATTTAATAAATTCTTGAATTACGTAGATTTGATCGTTGCTCCCGATTTGATCATCCTAGGCGGTGGTGCCTCTAAGGACTGGGCAGAATTTAAGGACCAGATAAAGGTGGACACCAAGGTTATCCCAGCAGTATTGGAAAATACAGCAGGAATAATAGGTGCTGCTGCCGCTTGCAGTAAGCTTTAAACCATATTTTAAAAACAAAAAGCCCCGAACCAATGGTTCGGGGCTTTTTTTATGACCTTAAAAATAAACTTAAGCGATTTTGAAACGCTTACGATCATTTTCAGTTAAATGTATTTTTCGCAAACGGATATGTTTTGGAGTTACCTCAACATATTCATCTTTCTGAATGTATTCCAAAGCTTCCTCCAATGAAAATTTAATGGCAGGAACAATTTTAGCCTTGTCGTCTGCTCCAGAAGAACGAACGTTTGACAACTTTTTAGTTTTGGTGATATTGATAGTCATATCATCACCTCTAGAGTTCTCTCCAATCACCTGACCCTCATAGATATCTTCTCCCGGATCTACAAAGAACTTACCTCTATCCTGTAATTTATCAATAGAATAAGGAATAGATTTTCCTAATTCCATGGAAACCAAAGATCCATTCTGACGTTGTGGAATATCACCTTTCATCGGTTGGTATTCCAAGAATCTATGAGACATGATGGCTTCACCGGCAGTAGCGGTCAATAATTGGTTTCTTAAACCAATAATACCTCTAGATGGAATTAAAAATTCGCAAACCATACGGCTTCCTTTAGCTTCCATACTAGTCATTTCACCTTTACGAATAGAAACCATTTCTACGGCTCTACCAGAAACTTCTTCTGGTAAATCTATAGTTAACTGCTCTATTGGCTCACATTTAACACCATCAATTTCTTTGATGATCACCTGTGGCTGCCCAATTTGCATTTCGTAACCTTCACGACGCATAGTTTCGATCAAAACAGATAAGTGCAATACCCCTCTACCAAAAACCAAGAATTTATCAGCACTATCAGTAGCATTAACACGAAGTGCCAAGTTTTTCTCAAGCTCACGCTCTAAACGATCTTTAATATGACGGGATGTTACAAATTTACCATCCTTACCAAAAAACGGACTATCGTTAATGGTGAACAACATACTCATTGTTGGTTCATCTATGGCAATTGTTTTTAAGCCTTCTGGATTTTCGATATCGGCAACGGTATCACCAATTTCAAATCCTTCCAAACCAACAATAGCACAGATATCGCCTGTTTTAACTTCTTGTACCTTTAATCGGCCAAGACCTTCAAACGTATAAAGTTCTTTAATTTTTGTCTTTACAATTTTACCGTCACGTTTCACCAAGGAAACCTGTTGTCCTTCTTTTAGGATCCCTCTCAATAATCTACCAATGGCAATACGCCCGGTAAAAGATGAGAAATCCAAGGAAGTAATCAACATTTGAGTATTCCCTTCTTTAGCTTCGAAAGTTGGAACATGCTCTATCACCATATCCAATAATGGCTCTATATTGTCTGTTTCGTTTTTCCAATCATCGCTCATCCAGTTGTTCTTTGCAGAACCGTAAACGGTTGGAAAATCTAGCTGCCATTCTTCGGCACCCAATTCAAACATCAAATCAAATACTTTTTCGTGCACTTCTTCCGGAGTACAGTTTTCTTTGTCAACTTTATTTATTACAACACATGGCTTCAAACCAAGATCGATTGCTTTTTGCAAAACAAAACGTGTTTGTGGCATAGGACCTTCAAAGGCATCCACCAATAGCAATACCCCGTCGGCCATGTTCAAAACACGCTCAACCTCACCACCGAAATCGGCGTGACCAGGAGTATCAATAATATTAATTTTTGTTCCCTTATATACTACGGAAACGTTCTTAGAAGTAATAGTGATACCTCTTTCTCGTTCCAAATCGTTGTTGTCCAAAATTAAATCACCAGTGTTCTGGTTCTCCCTGAACAATTGGCAGTGGTACATAATTTTATCCACTAACGTAGTCTTACCGTGGTCTACGTGGGCAATGATTGCAATGTTTTTTGTTGCTGACATAACTATAATTTAAAAGCATTCTATGTTCCTGAATGCGCGCGCAAAGATACTCCTTTTTTTTAACCTTTTGACAAAAGGTTGATTTTTCTTAATATATTGATTTTGAAGCAGTTTCACAAAGGACCTGTGCCATTTATTTTTTGAGTGAAATTGGATTTTAAACGCTTAAACCAAGGCCTAGATAATCTTTAAGGGCCTTGGTTTTAATTACTCACGCATTTAGATTAGCAACCTACTGCTCATCTGCCGATGGACCATACGTAGCGGGTACAGATTGATCCAATAATCGGAGGCACACCCCCAGCTGTGCCCTATGGTGCGGCAATTGATTGAGCACCATACTCCTCAACACTTGATATTTTGGCATTTCCATCACCGTTTTACCGCCTTGGATCATTTTCCAATGTTTTTCAAATTCACTATTGGGGACTTTTAAAGATTTTTTGGCCTCCTCGGCCGAGGATTTCAGGTTCTTTACCATTTCCTCCACACTTTCGGTAACGGGCGGCTTGTAATCATCCATGGACATTTCATCCTGCACCATGGTACCGGTAACCCAACTGGGGATCTCTGCCAGATGGCTGCCCAACTGTTTTAGCGACATTGATTTTGGATGGGGCCTCCAGTTCAATTTATCTTTTGGGATGCGCTTTAAGAATTTTTCCGTCAGCGCCACTTCATGTTCCAATTCTGCAATTAACATATCTTGTAATTCCATAATGATTTAGTTAATGGTTAACCCATAATTTACGAAAGTCCCGCAGGGCCAAAAAGGACTTGGATCATGTTAACATCAGATTTATAAAAACTATTACACTTCCTCTCCTCCCCAATTAATTTTTGGGAGTCCAAAATCTAGTTGCAAAACTGTTATCTTTGTGGACTAAATTATGAAGCATGAAACTAGAGTTGATCCCTCAGATAAAACACACCAATAGCAACAATTTTTTTCTTCTTTGTGGCCCTTGTGCCATTGAAGGGGAGGAAATGGCAATGCGGATTGCAGAAAAGGTAGTCTCCATTACCGATAAATTACAAATTCCGTATGTGTTTAAAGGTAGTTTTAAGAAGGCCAACCGCAGTAGGGTGGATAGTTTTACAGGCATAGGCGATGAAAAGGCATTAAAAATACTTCGTAAAGTATCGGAAACCTTTCACGTGCCCACGGTTACGGATATCCATGAGATATCTGATGCCGCTATGGCTGCCGAGTATGTGGATGTACTGCAAATTCCTGCCTTTTTGGTAAGGCAAACCGATTTGGTTGTTGCCGCTGCCGAGACAGGTAAGGTTGTAAACCTTAAAAAAGGACAGTTTATGAGTCCCGAAAGCATGAAGCATGCGGTGATGAAGGTGGAGGAGTCCGGTAATGGTCAGGTGATGGTCACAGACCGGGGCACCATGTTCGGGTACCAGGATATGATCGTGGATTTTAGAGGCATCCCAACCATGAAGCAATACGCACCAGTGGTCTTGGACGTCACCCACTCCTTACAGCAACCCAACCAATCTTCCGGGGTAACCGGAGGGAGACCGGATATGATAGAGACCATTGCCAGGGCGGGGATCGTTACCGGTGCGGATGGTATTTTTATGGAAACCCATTTTGACCCGGCCAACGCCAAAAGTGATGGGGCCAATATGTTGCATTTGGACCATTTGGAAAAATTATTGACGAATTTAGTCGCTATTCGAAAAACTATTAATAATTTGTAGACCAATACTCACGGCTCATTTTATAAGCCATTGGACCAAATTATTACATGACAAACAAGACCTTAGCTATTTGGGCTGCCCTTTTATTTTTTGGCTGTCTACATTCCCAATTCAATGAATCCTTTGGAAATCTGTCAGAAGAAGAGAGATCCTATACC
>JBFIGS010000084.1:0-10280 GCA_041602195.1 Sediminicola sp.
AAATCGTAGTAGACGAACCTGATACCGAAAGTGCAATTTCCATTTTAAGAGGTATCAAGGACAAATATGAAGCCCACCATAAGGTACGTATTAAAGATGAAGCTGTAATTGCTGCTGTTGAATTGTCCCAACGCTATATCACCAGTAGATTTTTACCGGACAAGGCCATTGATCTTATGGATGAAGCTGCCTCCAAACTTCGCATGGAAATAAATTCCAAACCTGAGGATTTGGATGTCATGGATCGAAAAATTATGCAGCTCGAAATTGAAATGGAGGCCATCAAAAGGGAAGCTGATCACGCTAAATTGAAGTCGCTCAATATTGATCTGGCAAACCTAAAAGAAGACAGAAACGAGCTATTTGCCAAATGGGAAAGTGAAAAAGCGGTTGTTGACAATATTCAAAAAACAAAACAGGATATTGAAGACTTTAAATTGGAAGCTGAACGTGCAGAGCGAAATGGGGATTACGGCAAGGTTGCAGAATTACGCTATGGAAAAATAAAAGAGGCCAATGAAAAGCTGGAAATCCTCCAAAAAGAATTGGAAGAACAGCAAGTCGCAGGCACATTGATCAAGGAAGAGGTAACCAGTGAGGATATTGCGGAGGTTGTTGCCAAGTGGACAGGGATCCCTGTTGCTAAAATGCTTCAAAGTGAGCGGGAGAAACTCTTGAAATTGGAAGATGTACTCCACAAAAGAGTGGTAGGTCAGGATGAAGCCATACAGGCCGTATCAGATGCCATCAGGAGAAGCAGGGCCGGTTTACAGGACTCCAAAAAACCAATAGGCTCCTTCCTGTTCCTGGGAACTACTGGAGTTGGTAAAACAGAACTCGCAAAAACCTTGGCTTCCTACCTCTTCGATGATGAAAATGCAATGACGAGAATTGATATGAGTGAATATCAAGAGCGACATGCGGTGAGTAGATTGGTAGGCGCACCTCCAGGATATGTGGGATACGATGAAGGCGGTCAGTTAACGGAAGCTGTAAGACGCAGGCCGTATTCAGTGGTGTTATTGGATGAGATTGAAAAAGCACATCCAGACACCTTCAACATCCTATTACAGGTATTGGATGAGGGAAGGTTAACGGACAACAAAGGACGTGTGGCCGATTTCAAAAATACCATCATTATCATGACCAGTAATATGGGCAGTCATATCATTCAGGAAAAATTTGAGGACAACAAAGATATCTATAGTGCCACGGAAGCGGCGAGAGTTGAAGTACTGGGACTACTGCGTAAAACAATACGTCCCGAATTCTTAAATAGAATAGATGATATCATTATGTTCACTCCTTTAAATTTGGAGAATATTACTGAAATAGTTGGTCTGCAAATAGACGGCCTTAAGAAAATGTTAGCCAAGCAGAACATTACAATTGATGCTACTGAAGAAGCTATTTTACATCTGGCCAACCGGGGATACGATCCACAATACGGGGCTAGGCCTATAAAGAGGACCATACAAAAAGAAGTTCTTAATAAGCTCTCCAAAGAGTTACTAAGTGGAAGTATTAAAGCCGATAGTATAATTCTTATTGATGCTTTTGATGATGAACTGGTATTTAGAAATCAAAATGAATTGGTAAAATAAAAATTGTAATTTTTAAAAATAGGGGCATTCTCAACAGGATGCCCTTTTTTATTAAAAAACAAATACCATACAGTATATATATTTTTTATCTTCGTATAAAATTGCCTGAGAATGTCAACCAAAGCTGAAAGAACCACCGCCTATATCATTGAAACAGTTGCCCCAATTTTTAACAAATATGGGTATGTAGGTACCAGTATGAGCCACCTAACGGAAGCAACTGGACTAACCAAGGGGGCGCTTTATGGTAATTTCGAAAACAAAGAAGCATTGGCCCTTTCCGCGTTTGAATACAACAGCAAAAGATTATTGGCAGCAATAGATGAAGCACTAAATAGTGAGGGCAATTCTCTTCAAAAGCTATTTAAACTAACCGACCTGTATCGTCATTATAGTGAATTTACGTATGAATTGGGAGGGTGTCCCGTTTTAAACGTGGGTGTAGATGCCCAGGAAAACAATCATTTACTGGCAGCGGCAGTAAAAGAAACCGTAAAAACCATTGAAGGAAAAATAGCTTTGGTGATAGAAAACGGGGTCAAGGACAATGAGATCAGTATTCCGGTAACGCCTTTACAATTTGCCAAGCAATTATATACCATGATCCAAGGCGCTGTGGCCATGGCCACAATTACGAGGGACAAGAAGTACCTATTGAATACCATTGCCTACTTGGACCAATTGATCAGTAAGGAAATTAAAAAATAAACTTACTTTCCTATAACCCTAAAAATCCAGGTTTCATCGGCATACCTTCCGTAAAACTTACTATCCCTAGCCTTTTCAGCCGCTTCCAGACTATTATAGCTCTCAAGATAAACATAGTTGAATTTATTGACGGATCTGTAAAACGATTTTGGCTCCAATCCCTTTTTACGCAAGGACACCATAAAATTATCCAAGTATTTTTTAGTGCCGAATACATTGGCTATCAAATAATATCCGGGCTGTAATCCTTCGAGCGTGTCTACTTCCTCATATTTTCCTTTTGTAACACTCTCGGGTTTAGAAGGTTGCTCCGTTTTTAAGGCATCCTCGTTTTTGGTCTCCGCTGTTTTTATTGTTTCCGTTTTTTCTTGAGTGTTGCCAGCTTGTTTTTTACTTTCTATGACTTTTTCTTCATTTTTCAAAACATCCTTTCGTTCGCTCGCTTCTTCTTTTTCGATCTTTAAGTCCTGCGCAATTTCAATTTCCTGTGGTAAAATTTCAGTCTCTTTCTTATTACCAAATCTGATGGCCGTAACCAATTCAAATGTTGGGTCCTTATCCTTGATACCCTGGTCCAATCCAAATTCCATTAAAATTCCAATTGAAAGGCACTTTAGAAATATTCCTCCCACCCCCGCAGAAGCTCCATAAAAACTATTGTACCCTCCTTGTGCCCAAAACTTTTGACTTGTCAGTAATGCATTGAACCCCAACTGGGTGTCCATGTCGGGAATACTTTTAAGGTAGAGCATAGGACTTAAAGAAGTTCCCGCTGTTCCACCAAAAAGTTGTACTGGAAAATCATATGCCATAGCTCCGAAGAATACTTTTTTTGTATTCTCGTTCGCATTGTTATTGGAGCTGATTTCAACGATATTTTCCGAAGTAAAGGAGAGGCTAAAGGCATCTAACATTAATCTAATCCCTGGTGCAAACTGCATTATAAATTCGTTGGAATCCGCATTTAGAATATTTATTCCTCCCGATGATGCAAATCTATCGTCTGCTATTTCCCTTTGGTAGCCCAGAATATTAATACCTAATGCAAGTTTTGCATTTTCACTTATATCAAATGCATAGGCATAATTCAAAATTCCCCCTGTCTGCAAATAAACACCAGTATTGTGCTGAAGAAATCCACCACCTATTACAGAATTTTCGTTTAGGCTGGTCGTGTAATTTATAAATGTGGTTGTAGGATCTGTATCCACAGTTTGCCATTGCCACCTGGTCCACAAAGCTATCGACTGTGGCCTATTGTGATCCAATGCAAAAGTGGGATTCAACAAACTAGCATTAAACATCGTTAGGTTATGTTGTCTAAAATCGCCGGGCAATTCTACCTCCTGGGCATTAACCCCAAGGACAATGATGAAGTACAAAAGAATTAAACGAAGTTTTCCCATAATCAAAAAAACCAGATTCTAAGTGTCAGGCATACTAAATTACATTAAATTTAGTTAGATTTAAGGTAATAGTAAATAATACGCATGATCGATATGAAAATAGAAAAACTTTTAGTTTTAGTGCTTTGTTTTGCCTTCTTAACAAGTTGCAAGGAGGAAAAGGTTTTAGAACAACCCATGGAATCCGTGGTCACCACCTTTTATTTAATCAGGCATGCGGAAAAAGATAGAAGCAATCCCGAGAATACGGATCCGGAATTAAACCAAGACGGATTGGGAAGGGCCATACGTTGGGCCGAAGTATTTGATTTGGTTCCCTTGGATGCTGTATATTCAACGGATTATGAGAGGACCACCATGACTGCTGCGCCAACAACGGTAAAAAAAGAAATTACGTTGCAATACTATGATCCAAAAGATATTGATGTGGCTCAGTTCATCTCCGATAACTTGGGGCAAAATGTGTTAATTGTTGGCCATAGCAATACGACTCCAGAATTTGTAAACAAGCTGATTGGAACTCAAAAATATGACGACATTGATGACTATGACAATAGTAACTTATTCATTGTCCAAATTGTAAATGGAAAAGCCACTGATATAAGACTTAAGATTAATTGATCCTATCTCTCCACGGAGATGTTCTTCAATTCAATCTTTGATAAAAGTTCCAAATCTCCCGACTCGTATTTTGTGTCAATGTTATTTATCGTTGTAACATCATCTTTTGGTTGGTAGTTTTCGTAGTCCACAAACCGGATACCTTCTATATATCTTTCATTATAGGCCACCCTAAAACGTACTCCGCCTTCATTGACATGAAAATCATACGCCAAATAATCGGGCTTAAAGCTTTCTTTATTGATCCAGTACAGATAGGTGTCCTCAAAATCCTCACCTCCTCCATTTTGATCAAAAGTCACTTTTATTTTATAATAGTCTTTTCCTTTTAGGGTTACCTCCTCCAATAATGATTTATTTACAGCAGGGTCATTTAATCCATAAGGTAGTTTAACAAAATAATGCACGGAGTTTACCGCATTGTCATATTTATTGGCAATAGTATCATGAAGTACTTCCAGGGTGCCATCTATATACCGCTCAAATTTTGCCTTTGACTTTACATCTTCTATCTTTTTT
The DNA here is from genome assembly GCA_041602195.1 of Sediminicola sp. Lineage (GTDB taxonomy): Bacteria > Bacteroidota > Bacteroidia > Flavobacteriales > Flavobacteriaceae > Sediminicola. The sequence goes on from JBFIGS010000084.1 coordinate 4,859, forward strand.
CCTTCCAGATCAAAAACTCGCTTCAAGACCCCATTATTACCTATCCCCTCAGATATATAATGTTTATCCCTAAAATCAAAGGCTATTTTACTATTGGCAAATAAGTCTCCTCCGCTAACCTCGATAGCTTTATCTACGATTTGTTGTGCCGTTAAACTTTCCTTTTTCTTCTCTTTACAGGACAGTAGAGAGCAAAATACGAATAGAATAAATAATTTTTTCATAGCTGTAAATTTAAGGAAAATTGTCAGATTCAATTTTCATGGCAAAGGTTCACAAAATAATTCTAAATGCTATAAATGGTTTATTCTTTTATTGTTGTTACTTTTGTAAATGATATGCAGAAAAACATCAATATTAAGAATAAGAAAGCTAAATTTGAATATGAGATTTTGGATACTTATGTTGCGGGCATTGTCCTTTCAGGTACCGAGATAAAATCTATTCGTCTTGGAAGGGCCTCCATATCCGAAAGTTTCTGTGAATTTAATAGTCTATCAGAATTATTTGTAATCAATATGCAGGTAGATGAATATTCCCATGGGAGTCATTACAACCATAAACCTAAAGCAGAGCGAAAACTATTATTACAAAGAAGAGAGCTTAAAAAGCTGGAAAAAGAGGTCAATACATCTGGACTAACTATTGTGCCCCTAAATCTTTTTGTCAATGACAACGGTTTGGCCAAAGTCAAGATAGCCCTGGCCAAGGGTAAAAAATTATACGATAAAAGGGAATCTATTAAAGAAAGGGATACCAAGAGAAATCTGGACAGGATCAAAAAAAGTTTTAACAACTAGTATCCGTCTCTATTTCCAAACCAATTTCCTTAATTTTTATCTTCTAATAAAGGTACGAACCTAAACGACCCATATTCCATTTTTTCAAATTCCAATTCCGATTTTCTAATATAGAGGGTCATAATCTGATCGTTATTGCCCACTGGAATGACCAATCTACCTCCTATTTTCAATTGTGCCATCAATGGTTTGGGCACAAATGGGGCGCCTGCAGTAACCACGATACCGTCAAATGGTGCTTCCTCTGGCAAGCCTTTATACCCATCGCCAAATATCATCTTTTTAGGTCGATAGCCCATTTTCTTGAAAAAAATATTCGTTTTTTTAAAAAGTTCCAATTGCCGCTCTATGGTATAGACTTTAGTTTTTAAATGCAACAGGGTGGCCGTTTGATATCCACTCCCTGTACCTATTTCCAATATTTTATGATTAGGCTGGGTTTCTAAAAGTGCTGTCTGAAAGGCAACGGTAAAAGGCTGGGATATAGTTTGATCGGCACCTATGGGAAACGCCTTGTCCTGATAGGCATGGGCTTCAAAACTACTATCCAAAAATAAATGTCGGGGTATTGTACGTATGGCATCCAATACTTTGTGGTCTGTTATTCCTTTATCGGCCAGAATTTCGGCCAATTTATTGCGCATTCCACGATGTTTTAGGGTGTCTTTCAAAAGTTCGGTTTTGGATTACGAAGTTAAAAAAAAGGACGCTATTCGCGTTGAAGGATTTAAAAAGTTATCCAATTCATTTCATGATATAACTCAAATTATTTTTTTCAGAACCACGATTCAGGTATTTACCCAAATACGACTCTTTACGAATAATTTGAGTTATGAATTCCTAAAAACTACACATCAATTATCATGGAAGAATCATTTCATATCCTTATTTTTGACAAAAACGAAATTTATGCTCAAGGTTGGAGTCCTGGGAGCAGGACATTTAGGTAAAATTCATTTGCGCCTTTTGAATGAATCCCAAAAATATAATCTGGTTGGTTTTTATGATCCGGATGCCATCAATGGGAAAAAGGTAGCCAACGAATTTGGATACACCTATTTTGACAATATCAATAAACTAATTGACGCAGTGGATGTGGTAGATATAGTCACTCCTACCCTTTCCCATTTTGATTGTGCAAAAAAAGCCATGGAAAAGGGAAGGCATGTATTTATAGAAAAGCCCATTACCAATACCTACGAGGAAGCAGAAGAATTATTGGCATTGGAAAAAAAGCATGGTATAAAAGGACAGGTGGGACATGTAGAACGCTTTAATCCAGCGTTTTCGGCAGTAAAGGATAAGATACAAAATCCAATGTTCATAGAAACCCATAGACTTGCCGAGTTCAACCCGAGGGGTACTGATGTGCCTGTGGTTCTGGATCTTATGATCCATGATATTGATGCCATCCTTAGCGTTGTAAATTCTGAGGTGAAGCAAATTAATGCCAGTGGGGTTTCTGTTATAAGCAACTCTCCAGATATTGCCAATGCCCGGATAGAATTTGAAAATGGGTGCGTGGCCAATCTAACCGCCAGTAGGATCTCATTGAAAAATATGCGTAAATCGAGATTCTTTCAGCGAGACGCCTACATTTCTGTAGACTTTCTCGAGAAAAAAGTAGAAGTGGTAAAAATGAAGGATGCTCCGGAAACACCGGGAGATTTTGATATGGTGCTGCAGAATGCAGAAGGTGAAAAGAAACAGATTTATTTTGAAAATCCAACTATATCAGCAAACAATGCCATTTTGGATGAGTTGGAAACCTTTGCAGATGCTATTAACAACAATACTACTCCCATAGTATCTCTTTACCAAGGAACACAAGCATTAAAGGTAGCCCTGCAAGTAATAGCTTCTTTTGAAAAGAAATAATATAAGAATTAGGTTAGGCTTAAAAGATTGGATTGACCAACTTAAAACGCTAACCACATATCTAATAATGATTGAAAACTAGTAAAATCTAAGCATGAAAAATATTGCAGTTATAGGTGCCGGCACCATGGGTAATGGTATAGCACACGTTTTTGCCCAAAATGGTTATAAAGTAAACCTAATAGATATTTCACAAGCGTCGTTAGACAAAGGAATGGCGGTTATTGAAAGAAACTTGGATAGAATGGTTTCAAAAGAGACTATTACAGAAGGAGAAAAATTAAATACACTTAAAAACATTACTACCCATACTGCTCTTAAGGAAGGAGTGAAAAATATGGATTTGGTAGTGGAAGCCGCTACCGAGAATGTGGAGATCAAATTAAATATCTTCAGGGAGTTGGACGGGATCTGCAACCCCGAAACTGTTTTGGCCACCAATACTTCCTCTATTTCCATAACCCAGATAGGAGCTGTTACCAAAAGGGCAGATAAGGTTATTGGTATGCATTTTATGAACCCTGTTCCCATCATGAAATTGGTAGAAATCATCCGAGGCTACAATACCTCTGACGAAGTGACCAAGAACATCATGGAATTATCTAAAAAATTAGGCAAAACACCAACTGAGGTCAACGATTATCCTGGATTTGTAGCAAATAGGATCTTAATGCCCATGATCAACGAGGCTATTGAAACCCTTTACAATGGGGTTGCAGGGGTTTCTGAAATAGATACCGTGATGAAATTGGGAATGGCGCATCCGATGGGACCTTTGCAATTGGCAGATTTTATAGGTCTGGATGTATGTCTTTCTATTCTTAATGTAATGTATGACGGCTTTAAAAACCCTAAATATGCCCCATGCCCCCTATTGGTGAACATGGTAATGGCTAAAAAGTTAGGAATAAAATCCGGAGAAGGGTTTTATGATTACTCGGAATCCAAAAAAGCGGAAAAAGTTTCCGCTCAATTCATTTAGATTAACAGATGGCCATCATCAAGGCTTTTAAGGCTATTAGACCAGCGAAGGATAAGGCTCCCTTTTTAGCGTCCCGTTCCTATGAGGACTATACCGCTAAAGAACTAAATGCCATCCTGACCTATAATCCATTTTCGTTTTTACATATCATTAACCCGGGTTTTAAATTTGATAAAAAGGTATCAGGAGGAGAGCGTTTAAAACTTATTAGGAACAGGTACTTGGAATTTTTAGAGGATGAAATCCTTATACGGGATACCCAACCATCCTTTTATCTTTATAAAATAGACAAGGAAGATTTTAGCAGTTGCGGTTTGTTCTGTGGCACCAGTGTTGAGGATTATAAGAATAATGTGATCAAAAAACACGAGGATACCATTAAGCATAGAGAAAACCTTTTTGCAGTTTACTTGAAAAATGTAAGCTTTAATGCGGAACCGGTATTAATGACCTATCCAGATAATGCCACCATAGGAGAAATTATTGCCGAGGTAAAAAGCAGGGAACCCGAATATCGATTTTCAACGACCGATAAAGCTAAACATACACTTTGGACCATCACCAAGGAAGAAGATATTTTAAAATTACAGGATGAATTCAGTAAGATAGACTCACTTTATATTGCAGATGGTCACCATAGAAGTGCTTCCTCAATGATTTTTGCGGAAAAGAGCAAAAAAGGCAATCCAGGGCACACTGGAATGGAGCCCTACAACTATTTTATGAGCTACCTGATCCCGGAGTCAGAGATCAAGATATTTGAGTTCAATAGATTGGTCAAGGATCTAAATGGTTTGACTAAGGAGGAATTCTTAATTGAATTGGATACTTATTTTAAAATTGAAAAGAAAGGGAATACCCTATACAAACCCTTGGAGAAGCATCAGTTCAGTATGTATTTGGATGGTGATTTTTATGCGTTGCAATTGAGAAAGCAAATTTTCAAGTTCACCGATGCCCTGAGCAGATTGGACACACAAATACTATATAAAACCATCCTAGAACCAATTTTGGGCATATCCGATCTTAGAAAGGATAAAAGAATTAAATATGGTTTTGGCAAGAACAACATCTTCAATATGAAAGATGAAATAGATAAGGGGAATTTTATGGTTGGCTTTGGAATGGTTCCAGTCTCTATAGATGAACTCAAGGATATTGCCGATGCCGGATTGGTAATGCCTCCAAAAAGCACTTATATTGAACCTAAAATAAGAAGTGGACTTACCATCTATGAACTATAGATCGTTGTATAAAATACTTCTAAAACAAGTTTAAAGAATTTTCAAAAATGGCTATTAAAGATAATTTACAAGAAATACTTACCTCCATCCCAAAATCTGTAACTTTAGTTGCTGTATCAAAAACAAAGCCTGAAAAAGATATCCAAGAAGCGTATGATGCGGGCCAAAGGGTGTTTGGTGAAAACAAGATACAGGAAATGACCCAAAAATGGGAGAATCTGCCAAAGGATATCCAGTGGCATATGATTGGTCATGTACAGACCAACAAAGTAAAGTACATGGCAGAATATGTCTCCTTGGTTCATGGGGTGGATAGCCTGAAACTTCTAAAGGAAATTAATAAGCAGGCAAAAAAGCACAATCGTATTGTAGATTGTCTGTTGCAAATCCATATTGCTGAGGAGGACACCAAATTTGGATTGGACGAAGCAGAACTAAAGGATTTGTTGGATTCAGAAACCTTTGGAAAATTACAGAACATAAAGGTTGTGGGACTAATGGGTATGGCCACTTTTACA
>JBFIGS010000085.1:0-10245 GCA_041602195.1 Sediminicola sp.
ATGGCCGCAGGTGGTACACTCCACAATTGGCGCATATCCCCTTCGGTTTTGAAATAAGATTACTTGTTCTCCTGCTTCAAGCGTCTCTGTAATTTCTTCCAATAAACGCTCGGAGAAGTGCCCTTTCATCCTTTTCTTTCGAGTCTGCTCTTTGATATCGACCAGTTCTATCTCTGGCATAAGTACATTCCCAAAACGCCTTGTTATGCTGGCATATCCATATTTTCCTTTAGAAACATTATAAAAACTTTCTACACTGGGAGTTGCCGATCCCAGAAGGATATTGCCTTTATGAAGATTTCCTAGAACTATGGCACTGTCCCTTGCGTGATACCTGGGAGCAGGATCATATTGTTTAAAGGAAGCTTCATGCTCCTCATCTACGATAACAAGCCCCAATTTGGAAAAGGGTAAAAACAGAGCGGATCTTGCTCCAATTACAATTTGTGCTTTAGGCTGCTGTTGAAGAACGTTGTTCCACACTTCCACTCTTTCCTGAACACTATACTTAGAATGATACACAGCAACCTTTTCCCCGAAATAGTTTTGTAAACGGGTTATCAATTGGGTGGTAAGGGCAATTTCAGGCAACAAATACAGGGCTTGACTACCTGTTGAAATGCATTCTTCAATTAATTTTACATAAACCTCAGTCTTACCCGAAGAGGTTACCCCATGAAGTAAAGTGACTTTATTTTCCTTGAAATTTTCTTTTATATCCTCAAAAGCCTGTGTTTGGAATTCATTTAGCGAATTTAAATCAGCATTTTCCTCAGCTCCTTCATACACTACTCTATCGGTCTGTACAAAATACTCCTCTAGGATATTCTTATCGATCAATGCCTTTACAACTGCAGAAGAACTATTACTTGCCCTTTCAAGTTCTGCCACTTTAATGGGCTTTTTGCTTACCGCCTGTAATTGGAATAGGGAGAGCACGACTTGACTCTGTTTTGGGGCCCTAGTAAGTCCGTTCAATAATTCTTCTAGACTTTCTTCAGATTGATATTCCTTTCCAAGACGCACATACCGAACCATTTTAGGCTTATATTGTTCATAAACCTCTTCTTTTAAATCGATGATGTTCTTTTCCAGTAACCGTCCCAGAACAGGAAGTATATTTTTGCGCTGCAGAATAGCACTTATTTCATGTACCCTCAGTATAGGTTGATGCTGTAATGCCTCATAGACCAGGAATTCATCATCCAATAAATCCCCTTCCTGTACTGTAACCTTGTTATTTCTTGAAATTAAGGTTTCACTTTCCAATAAGAAAGCACTGGGAACGGCTGTCCTAAAGACCTCTCCAATGGTACACATGTAATATTCTGCAATCCATGACCACAGCTTCAATTGAAAAGTATTTACAATTGGGTAGTCATCCAATATCTGATGTATTTCCTTGGCCTCATAAATGGTAGGAGCAACTGTATGCACGTCATGGACCAAGCCCGTATATATTTTTGTCTTGCCAAATGGCACCGCTACCCTCATTCCCGGTTGCAAGAAACCTGCCTCTGTTTCGGAAATGCTATATGTAAAGAGTTTTTCTAGCGGAATTGGGAGAATTACGTTAATAAAATACTGCATAATCAAAACTAAGCTTACTCCAGTACCCTTAACCAGGTTTGCGTTCTATAAATAAAGGCTAAATATCCCCTTACCTTTAGCTCGTTGGGATTATCTGGATTTAACCAGATTTTACATCTAAAAGTCATAGCCTGTTCAGGATCAAAAAGTTTTTTTCCTTTCCATACTCCATCCTCCTCTTCTACAACATCTTCAATAATTTTCATACCCAAGATATCCTTGTCTTTCAGATCCCCATCGCACTTCTCGCATTTAGCATTTTCTTTGCCTTTCTCCAATATCTTTTGAACGACACCCTGCATTTTATTATCCTCCTTATAGACCTTGATAATGGCTTTTGGCTGACCATTTCTATCGTCTATGGTCTTCCATTTTCCAAAGACACTTTGAGCGTTGCCTATCTGCAAAAAACATAGGGCAATACCTACCAATAATAATCTATACGCTCTCTCCATCTGTGGTCATTTTTTTTCGTAAGTAATTCAGGGTTGCATTCAATTCAAATCCAAGTAGCAAGATATTGGAATTTAACCATATAAAAACCATTAAAATCAATAATCCTCCCAAAGCGCCATATAATTCATTATATCTGGAGATTTTCTCTACATAAACACCAAAAAGATATGAGGTCATCAAAAACAAAAGGGTGGTCATCAATGCCCCAGCTGAGAAAAATTTTGCTTCCTTACCTTCAGCCGTGCCAAAATAGTACAAGATGGCCGTGGTCAAGTACGTCAACAAAGTGAAAAATAAAATTTTACCGACTTCAACTAAAAAGATGTCACCCTGATTTATCTCGTACCCTCTAGATCTCGCAGCCATATTTCCGAAATAATCCAAAATATAAAATTCAAAATAGATAAACACCACGGCCCCAACTATTAACATTACGGATAATATGACCCCTACCATTAAAGCGTAGGCATAGGACCTGAAAAAACTTCTGGTGAGGTTCACGTGGTATGAATTTTCAAAGGCGTCGAAAATGGCATTGACGCCATTGGCCATCAAAAAAATGGAGATCAAAAATGCAGATGACAACAAACCTCCCTGCTTCTGGTCCTTGATCTGTTGATAGATCTCACTGAAATAATCCCCTGTAGCCGTAGGAAGAAAAGATTCCAAAAAAACCAATAACTGCATGTCAAAATCATTTTCACCCACACTTACCAAGGGAATAATAAACGGCACCAAGGTTACCAGAAAAATAAGTAGCGGAAAAAGGGCCATAAACAGACTAAAAGAGATAGAACTAGCTCGTGTGGATACCGCCCCCCTGATGATTCCAAGAAAGTACATCTCCAGTAAATCATAAAAAGAAAGGCCTTCGAATGCTGGAAGTTTAATTTGCTTGAAAAGATCAACCACCCTGTTGATCACAGGAATCTTACTGAGTTTTCTCTCTATTTCTTCTGACATTTACACGGCTTTAAGACTTAAGTCCATATTGTAAACAGAATGGGTCAGGGCACCTGAGGAAATAAAATCTACACCACATTCTGCATACGCTCTTATGGTCTTCTCGTTAATGCCACCGGAAGACTCCGTTAAACAGCTATCCCCAATTAAATGTACCGCCTTTTTGGTGTCCTCAAAATTAAAGTTATCCAACAGTATTCTGTAAACACCTCCCGCAGCAAGTATTTCGGAAACTTCGTTCAAGTCCCTAGCCTCTACAATAATCTTCAAATCTCTATTCGTATCTGTCAAATATTGCTTTGTTTTATTTATGGCATGGGTAATACCGCCAGCAAAATCTATATGGTTATCTTTTAACATTATCATGTCGTAAAGTGCAAACCTATGGTTTTCTCCACCACCTATTTTAACGGCCCATTTTTCTGCGGCACGCAATCCTGGCGTGGTTTTACGGGTATCCAAGATCTTGGTTTTTGTGCCATCCAATAATTTGACAAAAAAATTGGTCTTGGTGGCTATGGCACTCATTCGTTGCATGGCATTGAGCACTAGGCGTTCTGCCTTTAGAATACTTTGCGAGCTCCCGCTAACGTTGAAAACAATATCTCCATATTTTACCCTCTCACCATCTGAAATAAAGGTTTCTACTTTCAGCTCCTTGTCTACATATTGAAATACTTTTTTCGCAAATTCAACCCCGGCAATAATACCTTTATCCTTTACCAATAATTTTGCCTTTCCTTGAGCTGTACTTGGTATACAGGCCAAAGAACTATGATCGCCATCACCAACATCCTCCCGAATGGCATTACTAATTATCAAATCTATTTCGTGCTGAAATTGGGCTTCTGAAATCATAGTATTTTTTTGATTCATGCTAATTTAGTAAAAACTAATCCCAAAATTGAAATGCTACATTAGTAAAGATATTTTTGGAAGTCTTAACTTTGGCGAATGACGATAAAACTTCTTGCCATAGGCAAAACGGATAGTACTCATTTACAGGAATTAATCACTGAATATGAGCAAAGATTGAAGCACTATATTAAGTTTGAGCTCGATATTATTCCCGATATCAAAAATGTGAAAAACTTATCCGAAGTACAACAAAAAGAGAAAGAGGGTGAAGCCATACTAAAACGACTACAACCAACAGATGTTCTGGTCTTGTTGGATGAACACGGCAAACAACACACCTCCATTGAATTTTCCAACTACCTCCAAAAGAAAATGAACGCCGGAATCAAAAGGATGGTCATTGTAATTGGTGGTCCTTATGGATTTAGCGAAGAAATATACCAAAAGGCCCAGGGCAAACTAAGCTTGTCCAAAATGACGTTCTCCCATCAAATGGTTCGCTTGTTCATTGTAGAACAGATCTATAGGGCTTTTACTATATTAAAGAACGAACCCTATCACCATCAATAAATTATAAATGACGGGGATAGGGCTCTTAAAGTTTCTCTCGCTAGGATGGTCTAATACAGGACTCTGAATTTAATGGTATTCTCAATTTTCTTAAGAGCTTTAATTACTTCCTTGTTATACTCTTTATCCAAATCTGAGATCACATAACCTACTTCATTATCCGTAGATAGGTACTGACCTGTGATATTCATTTCATATCTGGCCAAGACTTCATTAATTTTAGCCATGATACCCGGAACGTTCTTATGGATATGCAGGAATCTATGGGCATTGTTTTGTTTCGGCAATCTAATATTTGGGAAATTCACAGCATCTACCGTGTTCCCTGAGTTGATATAGTCCATTATTTTATTCGGCACAAAATCTGCAATATCACGTTGGGCTTCTTCTGTACTCCCTCCCACATGTGGTGTTAAGATTACATTTGGGATACCTTGTAATTCTGTTATAAAATCTCCGTTGGATCTAGGCTCTTCAGGATAAACATCAATTGCAGCACCACCTAGTTTCCCACTTTTTAGTCCATTGACCAATGCTGGGATATCTACAACAAAACCACGGGCAAGGTTGATGAGCATTGCTCCATCCTTCATCTGATTGATCTCCCTCTCCCCTATAAAATTATTATTGGCCTTATTATCATCAATATGAAGGGTTACCACATCTGAAACATTCAACAAATCCTCCAATGAATTGCATCTTATTGCATTCCCTAGGGCCAATTGATCTGCTACATCATAGTAATAGACCCGCATTCCAATGGCCTCGGCTAAGACGGACAATTGCTTTCCAATGTTGCCATATCCTACGATACCTAAATTTTTACCCCTTACTTCACGGGAATTAGCAGCCGTTTTGTTCCATTGTCCTTGATGAATTTCCATACTTCTTGGAAAAACACTTCTCATCAGCATGATGATTTGACCTATGGCCAATTCCACCACCGAGCGTGTATTGCTATAAGGGGCGTTGAATACCACAACTCCCTTGCGCCTACAATTGTCTAGATCTATCTGGGTGGTTCCTATGCAAAAGGCACCCACTACCAACAATTTATCGGCAGCATCCAACACTTTCTTGGTAACCTGGGTTTTGGATCTTATTCCCAAAACATGTACTCCCTTAATTTTTTCGATCAATTCTTCTTCAGAAAGACTGCTCTTCACTAATTCTACCGTAAATCCTTCGTTTGAAAGATTTTCAAAGGCAGCTTGATGGACATTTTCCAATAATAGAATCTTGATTCTATTTTTAGGATAGGATATTTTTCTTGGTAAATCGTTCACAAATAAAAATTCATCTAGGTTAGGTGTAACGTGATCGGCCTTTCTTGTCGCCTTTTCACGGGATACATTTTCTGTATATGCGAAAAACTTATCGGCTATACCGGCTTCACGCATTACGTAATCGCTGTATCCATCTCCGATTACTTGTACTTCTCCCTCTAATTTTAAGCTTCTTAGGCATTCTATCTTACCGTTGTGGGATGCCAATACATTGGCTTCATCAAAGCCGATAATAAACCCTTCGGCATCAAATTTAAAGGTGTTTGCATATACCCTACTGGAAGGAATATCATATTCTTTCACAATGGGGTCTATAAATTCTTTGAATCCACATGAAATTACATAAATATCTTCAGAATAATTCTGAAAGAAGTCTTTATTGGATTCTATGGATTTGGAAATTTTTTGACGGAGTTCAGAAACCAAAGGCTCCAGATTGTCCCTATGGGCGTTCAATAATTTAATGCGTCGCTCTAAAGACTCTGTAAAAGAGATATCGCCGTCGATGCCCAGATTGGTAATCTTCTGGATTTCACTTATGATCTCATTTTTATTGGATTTGTCTTTCAGCGTAATTTCAGCCAAGACATCCAAAGCCTCTACCCGAGTAAGTGTACTGTCAAAATCGAATACGTATTTCCTGCCCACTTCTACCATTGTTGTCTAAAATTTGAATGGTAAAAGTAAAAATTAAATTTCTTCAATTTATCTATTTTCGGTTAAAAAGGGTTTCACGTCAGCATTCTCACAAAATTGCTGCTAATATCATTTTATATCACATTAAAAATTATGAAATCCCTATTTCAAAAATATTGAACAGCCCGGTATTACCTAAAATTACAGATCCAAAAAACGCAGAATCTTGTTCTATAAATTGGATTAAAGACCACCTTGCATACTTATAAATACAAAGCCAGTAAGAATAGCGATCCCAAAACTCAATAATGTGCCGATCAAGATATACTCCGTAAGCTTCCTGTTGTTGCTTTCCTTTAGATCATTAAATCTAAAAACCGACTTGGCAGTAATCAACAATCCAATGACTTCCCATCTTCCAATGATGATAAAGAGCAAAACAAACAAGCGTTCTATGATACCAATATATTTTCCTGCATTGGGAAGTGACTTATGATCTATTTGTATTTGATCTGAAAACCCTTCCAGCAGCTTGCCCATGACAACGGCAGCAGGATAGGTTACAAATACCACGGCGGTTATCAATGCCCAATTTACATGTTGTAACAGGGCAACTGTATGTTCCACCAGATTGCTATTATATGCACATACGTAGAGGACTATTAAATGAAATGCCTGATCTAAGAAAAATAGAACGCTGTTTTTCTTTATCCAATTACTGGCATAGTGTTTTAACAGATCTATAGCAAAATGCGACACACTGATGACCAGTGCCAATTTCCAATAACGCAAATCCCACAACAAAAGGACTATAAGAAGAAAATGTATTAGAGTATGGAAATAAAGGTATTTGGATTTTACCTTATTCGCTTCTTTGTGTATAACCCACTTGGTGGGTTGCAACATGAAATCCCCAATTAAATGAGCTAATAGCAGCTTAATAAATAATATCATATTTTATGTTCATTTATAGTGGTATCATAAAAATTGAGCACCTCAAAAACCAGTTCTGCTTTTGCCCTCTTCAATCGCTGACTTACCGCAGATTGTTTGATCCTTAGCACATTGGCCAATTCCTGTTGGGAGCTCTCCGGATTTTGAAGGGACAGGGCCACAATTTCAGCAGAAACGACTGACCAATTATCCATAAATTCCAATGCCAGTTTAAAAACTAGGTTAAGCGTGTTGTCTTTGTTTTTATCGGAAGTAGCTATGGCCAAATTCAACTTTTGCTCTTTAAGGGTTTCAAAGGTTCTGCCCGATAATTGATAGGCCGGTCCATTGGATTCACTGATCCCTTCCCCACTATAACTCTCTTCTCCTATGCCTATGGCCATCCGGACGTCCAACCCTTTAAACTGTTTTATCTGCGATTTTATTTCTATCGCTACTTTTAATGCAGCACTTGGATCTACCTTTAACTGAAATTCGTCACCCCTGTAAATATCCCAATCCTTTGGGGTCTTTCCCAGGGTGGACAAATAGGTTTTTAGTCCCACCAACCAATCTGAAACCTTATATTTTTCAGAATTTATAATATCACCTGTTATGATTGCAATCATTTTTTATAAGCTATTAAGCTAATATATAACAATATAAGTAAATATGCTAATATTTCTAGATATAAGGTGATAAACTGCCAATCAGAACCACCTTCTCACCTGAATGCAGTACTGCTGATACTCCTTTCCAAAGAGTTTTACCAATGCTTTTTCTTCAGGTATGATCTGAAAAGCATTCATATAGGAAACAAATCCTGCAGCCAATAAGGTGTTAAAAACATTCCCCAACCAAAGGCCAAAAGCCAACAAGAGCAACAAAAGAGCCAGATACATTGGATTCCTAGATATCTTATAAACCCCATTGGTAACCAGATGTGAACTCTTTTCGGGTGCTAGTGGATCAATAGTCGTTTTAGCCTTCATAAACTGGAACAAAGAGATACCACCTATCGACATTCCCAAAACCAACAACAACCTTATCAACCAAAGGCGTCCAAAAAAATCGAACTCTCCTACAGGCAATAGTACATCCAAAGCGTACATAAAACCACCGAAAATGACAAAAACAAGTGCAGGGGGCAATTTTAATTTCATAGCAAAAAATCTATTAGGATTTAAATTTAGTAATTTTGAACGAGCAATAATAAAGTAATACAAGACACTTCATCACCTCACAATAGTACACAACCATGGAACTAGTATTTGCCACTCATAACAAAAATAAATTCAAGGAAGTGCAATTGCTTCTGCCCAAGCACATCACCTTACGGTCTTTGGATGAGATCGGCTGTAACGATGAAATTCCTGAAACCGCAGACACCATAGAGGGCAATGCCATCATCAAAGCGAATTATGTCACCGAAAATTATGGGTATGCCTGTTTTGCAGATGATACCGGACTTATGGTAGATGCACTCGATGGCGCCCCTGGGGTATATTCTGCCAGGTATGCCGGCACAAATAAGAGCTCTGAGGATAACATGGACAAACTATTGGCGGAAATGGAAGGACAGACCAACAGGGATGCCCGCTTTAAAACCACAATCGCACTGCACCTGGAAAGGCAAAAAGTATTGTTCAATGGAATTGTGCTGGGCGAAATAACCATGGAAAAAAGTGGTGAAGGGGGATTCGGTTATGATCCCATCTTTAAGCCAAAAGGATATGACAAGACCTTTGCCGAACTCCCTATTTCGGTGAAAAACGAAATAAGCCATAGAGGCAAAGCCATGAAACAACTAATAGATTATTTAAAAAATCTAGAATAGGAATCACGGTATAAGCCTTTTTGGACCTTATTAAAAGTCAAACCCTTTTTATTTTCTTTTCAGCATCCCTTTAAAAGACGCGTGTCTACTGGGTTTCAAAGTATTACACAATTATTGTAGATATGTCAAATATTAACAGTACTTTTGCGCCTTGAAATAACGCCGCTGGTATAGCATGTGTTGCGCTGAGTATAATAGGTTATAAAGAATAATCGCTCTATGCAACATTCATATTTGCGATTAAGATTAACATATTATGACAAAGTTTGAAGCACTGGGACTAGACAAGTCCCTACTTGATGCTATTTCTGATTTAGGTTTTGAAAATCCATCAGAAGTACAAGAAATGGCAATTCCAATCTTATTGGAAGATGACACGGATTTGGTAGCTTTGGCCCAAACCGGAACAGGTAAAACCGCAGCTTTTGGTTTTCCACTTATCCAAAAAATAGATAAAGACAGTAGAACTACCCAAGGATTGATCCTCTCTCCTACAAGGGAACTGTGTATGCAGATCACCAATGAACTTCAATTGTATGCTAAATACGAAAGAAGCATCAATGTTGTAGCTATTTATGGTGGTGCCAGTATTACAGATCAGGCAAGACAAATTAAAAGAGGGGCCCAAATTATCGTTGCTACACCAGGTCGTATGAAAGATATGATCGGTCGTGGAATGGTAGACATTTCAAAAATCGACTATTGTATTTTAGATGAGGCCGATGAAATGTTGAACATGGGCTTTATGGAAGATATTAAGGATATCCTTTCAAATACCCCAAAGGAAAAAAACACATGGTTGTTCTCCGCAACAATGCCCAAAGAAGTGGCAACTATTGCGAAGAAATTTATGAATAACCCACAGGAAATTACAGTGGGAACCAAAAATTCAGGCGCAACAACCGTACAGCACGAATATTATGTAGCTGGCGGAAGGGATCGTTACCCTGTTCTAAAAAGATTGGCTGATACCAATCCTGATATCTTCTCTGTAATCTTTTGTAGAACCAAAAGGGATACACAAAGGGTCGCAGAAAAATTAATTGAAGACGGATACAACGCAGGAGCCCTACACGGAGATTTGAGCCAGAACCAAAGAGATTTGGTAATGAATTC
>JBFIGS010000086.1:0-10241 GCA_041602195.1 Sediminicola sp.
ACCTCTCCGTTAAATGCCATTTTTCCATCAAAAATAGAAGAGGTCATATTAACAAGTTCTGCCTTTTCGTCCTTGATCTTTAGGGTTCCTGAAACATTTTTCAGCGTGAGGTTATCATAGAGCACATTGGTCGCCGTAGCATTAATGGTGCAGTCCAAGAAAGAAGGAATTTTAATTTTCTCTTCGGCAACGGGCGGGGTTTTGGATGTTGTATCTGTCCCTTCCCCTGTTGTCTCGGCCACCATAAAATCGTTAAGGGCAAAAGTGTTGGATGTAAGGTTGAAATTACCCTCTACCTTTTCGTCATTGAACATAAAGCCCAAGAGGTTATTGATGGTCCCGGTGACGTCAAAATCTGTTTTCCCGGTAGTTCCCTTTAATTCATTTAAGGTTACCGTTTTAGGATTAAAAGTCACTGCCGTATTCTCCAATTTTACCGGATTGGGAATTTCAGCCGATTTATATTCAAACCCCTGAAGGGTCAATTTTCCGCTGGTCTTGGTATTTTCATATTGCTTTTTCTCCACCGTGGCCATATCAAAGGCAGTGGAAATATCAGCAGTCAGGATTCCCTTTAAATTTAAATCTGAAGGAACCGGGTAGGCCTTGGAAATATTGGCGAGGTTCATTTTGCCATCAATATGTGCATCGACCTTGGTATTCCCCATCAGGTCCTTAATATTCGCTACCATATTAAACTTATCCTGATCTATCATGAAGCTAAGCTTACGGATATCTACAAAGGTATCTTCCGTTATCCCTGTGGTATTGGTGATTTCGGTATCAATATGAACATTGTTCACCGATTTAGGCAGGTCTGGATATTTGAAAGACGCATTATCAGATTTGATATCTATCTTGAACTGAGGGATATGAAGATCATCCACAATCCCCGTAAAAGCACCTTCCACTGTAAAATTCCCAGTCGTCTTTACATTTTCAATGTTTTTGGAATAGGTTTCAGGAATAACCGCCAAAAAGTTTTTAAAGTCCGAAGAAGGAGTTTTAAAACTGATGTTCACCTCCTGATTGTCCTCGTTCATTTTTACATATCCATCAAATACCAATGCCAATTGATTGACCAAGGCTTCGTTTTTTAGAAAGGTATACTTGAACTCTTTTAAGTCTACCCCTATCAGGGCCTTTAACTGAACAGGGTTTTTGTTCAGGTAATTGGTACTGTCCATTTCAAAAGACACTAAGGCTGTGGTCTGCGTATCCAATTCTGATTTCTCCAGGGAAAGGTCCCCAGTTCCACTATGGTTCATTTCTGAAATTTCCAAACGCATGTTGGATGCCAGATCATGGTATACCACATTGGAGTTCAAGATTTCATATTTCTGAAGGGTAAGCAAAAAATTGTCCTCGGACGCTTTTGCATCCGCCCCTTTATCCACCGCAATATCATAATTGGCATTTTCTGCCATATCATATTTAATGTTCAATTGGGCCCCATCTATCTTAAGGTAGGTCAATTCTATAGGCTCATTGGCATCCTTGAACAATTCCATGACAGACATTTTCAATTGCACCTCTTTGGAAGCAAATAGCGTATCCCCTTCAAACGGAGCCTTGTTTACCAAGGAAATATCCTCCAAAGTAACCGTGGCGTTGGGAAAACTGCTAAAAAGACTCAAATCTGCATCGGCAAAATCAAACGTTGCATTGATACTTGTGTTTACCTTTTGCTTGATCAGTTTTGTTATTTTTCCTTTTAGAAAAAAGGGTGCTGCAATAAGAACCCCTATTAGAACCACTAAAACCAATCCTGTAATTTTTGCTATTTTTCTTTTCATAAATATGTACGTGTTGTGCATTTAATACTACGGGGAACAAACTTCACCGTAATTTTTTTCTACGTTCAATGGTAGCAAAAAGTATTGAAATTTATTATACTTCCAGATCTATTTCTTGCCCCATTTGCAGTTTAAATCGTTTTCTAAAGATATATACGAAAAAATAGAGAAAAGGAGTGTCTATAAATGCTATTAAAATCTTAAAAATGAATCCGCTCACCACCAGCCCGTAAAACATGCTCCAGGGGATGACCTCAAAAACACACAGTAGGCCCACTACGGTAAAGGTATCTATAAACTGGGACGCAAAGGTGGAAAAGTTGTTCCGCAGCCAAAGCATTTTCCCTTTGGTCAACCGCTTCCAAAAATGATAAATACCTATATCCACGTATTGGGCCAACAAATAGGCGATCATTGAGGCCAGCACAGCCACTGGGGACAGGGCAAATACCTGGTTGAACGTTGAATCATTTACGGGAGACGTATCCACGGCGGGAGCCACATCGGCCAAATACACGATCCCCATGGAAAAGAATGAGGCAAAGATACCTGCCGTCACGATCTGGTTGGCTTTCTTGGCCCCGTAGATCTCCGAAATAAGATCGGTGATCAAGAACGTTAAGGGATAGGGCAGAATACCAACGGAAACCACAAATAACGGAGCCCCAAAAATTGTGGCATCCTCCCCAAAAGGCATCCAGTAAAAGAACTTTTGAAAAATAAGGTTAGAGACCACCAAGGAGGTGATAAAAAGCGCACCCAAATACAAGTATATGGTATGCGCAAATTTCTTGTCCCTATAGGTCATACTTACTTGATGTTAAGCACAAAGGGCATTCTGGCCTGAACTCCTTTTTGATCCATGGCCGATTTCATCTGTTGTAAAATGGAGTAGATCTCTGTCCCCACTTCTTCCTGGATAAAGGCTTGTTTGGCCTTGGCACTGCTGCCACCCAAATCTTCCATCAACTTTTCGAAGCCCGACTTATATTTTGGGAAATTCTTGATACCGTAGGAGGACAGTCCCACCATTGAAGCCGCTTCATTGATAGCCGTTTCCAAGCCACCAAGCTCATCCACCAAGCCGAGTCTTTTGGCATCCACACCACTCCAAACGCGACCTTGCGCCAAACTATCGGCACTGGCAACGGATATGTTTCTTCCTTGGGCTACCCTGGACAAGAACGTATTATATGTAGACTCTACCCCTTCCTGAATCCTATTTCTAAAAGAATCGCTCATGGGCTCAAAAAGGGAATAATCCACAGAATTTTTATTGGTCCCTACCTGTTCCGCATTGATCCCTATATTATCTGCCAATTCTGTCATATTGGGAACTACCCCAAATACGCCTATGGATCCGGTAATGGTGGTAGGCTCTGCAAAAATCTTATCCGCACCCACCGCAATGTAATATCCACCAGAAGCGGCAACATCGCCCATGGAAACCACTACAGGCTTTATTTCTTTGGTCAGTTCCACTTCCCTCCAGATTATATCTGAAGTAAGGGCGCTACCGCCAGGGGAATTTACCCTGAGCACAATAGCTTTGACCGATTTATCTTCCCTCGCTTTAATCAGGGCATCATTAATGATGTCTGCCCCTATGACATTGGGGCCCCCTTCACCGTAAATGATCTCGCCCTGGGCATAGATCACGGCAATTTTATCAGCCCCGGTCTTCAGTTTCTTTTTCTTGGCATATTTTACGTAATCCTTAAGACCCACATAATTCACATCCGTATCGGCATCCAACTCAGCAACTTCCCTCAACTTAGCCTCATACTGGTCATAAAAAAGGATATCATCAATTAAACCGGACGCTTTGGCATATTCCGGGGTTCTTCCCCCTAAGGTATCGGCAATTACATTTAGATTTTCAGGGCTAATATTTCTTCCTTCGGCAATTTCCTCTACCATGGACGTCCACAAGGAACTGATCAATTCTTTGATCTGCGTTCTATTGGCATCGCTCATTTCATTGGCAAGGAAAGGTTCTACCGCACTTTTGTATTTCCCGTGACGGATCACTTCCATCTTAATTCCTGTCTTTTCCTGCAGCTCCTTAAAGAACAATACTTCCGAAGACAGCCCTTTAAAGTCCATGGCCCCAACTGGATTCAAGTAAACCCCATCGGCAACACTGGACAAGTAGTAATCCTTTTGCATGTAAAAATCCCCGTAGGCGTATACAAATTTTCCGCCGTCCTTAAACTCTTTCAGCGCATTTCGAATGGCCTGTGTTTGGGACATTCCCGCTAGGATATAATTGTTGTTTATGCTGATGCCCTTAATATTATCATCATCCTTGGCGACTTTTATAGCATGTAAAATTTCATCCAACCCCTGTGATTTATCAAAGAGCCCCCCAAAAGGATCTGCATCGGCATTGCCCACATAATCACTTACAGGATCTTCCATATGCAATTCCAAGATGGAATTTTTCTTTATACTCACACTATCCTCGGCCCCACCAATCAGGCTGCCAAGAATTACGAACATTACAAATAGTATCCCAAATGCGAACAAGGTCCCTAAAATTGAGGCCAAAAGGTTTCTTAGAAAATTCATTAAAGACGAAATTAAATTTACGGTTTCAAAGATAGTCATTGTAAATGTTTCGTATTCACAATGCGCTACCTATATAGTCGCAAACTGATATGATTTGTTACAATTATTTATTTCAATTGTTTTATGGATAATAGTAATTTAAGTCGCTTACTTTTATTTATTTTGCTTTCCCAATTATGAATAATTCCAAGACCACATATCTATCTATAGGAAGTAACCTAGGCAATAAGTTGAACAACTTACAGGAGGCTGTGTTCGCTATTCAAAAAAAAGCAGGTTTTATCACCGGGCTTTCTTCTGTCTACGAGACTCCTGCATGGGGCTTTGAGGGGGAAGACTTCCTAAACGCATGCCTGTCGCTTCAAACTCTTCTGTCACCGGAACAGCTTTTGGAGGCCATCTTGGAGGTAGAAACATCATTGGGAAGAAAACGGGGAAATGAGGAAGGTTACCAACCCAGAACCATAGATATCGACATTTTGTACTATGAGCGGGAAGTGATCAAAACCGAGAATTTGGTGGTCCCACACCCAAATCTTCAAAATAGACGGTTTGTTTTACGGCCCTTGGCGGATATTGCCCCTCAATTTTACCATCCCATTATCAACAAAGACACTAGAAATCTGTTGCAGGAATGTCAGGATAAAAGTGTCATGGAAAAAACCCTACTTAAATTGTACAAAAGCAAAGAAGAACTTTTTTCCAAATTACATTTCATTACCATTGAAGGAAATATTGGTGCGGGGAAGACCACCTTGGCCAATATGATCGCTAACGATTTCAATGCCAAATTGGTTTTGGAACGATTTGCGGACAACCCCTTTCTACCCAAATTTTATGAGGACCAATCCCGGTATGCCTTTCCTTTGGAGATGTCTTTCCTGGCCGATAGGTACCAGCAATTTACGGACGACACCTCACAATTTGATCTGTTCAAGAATTTCATGGTCAGTGATTACGATATCTACAAATCTTTGATCTTTGCCAACGTGACCCTTCAAAAAGAGGAGTTCTCCCTTTATAGAAAGGTATTCGCCTTTATGCACAAAGAGGTGGTGAAGCCCGATATTTTTATCTACCTGTACCAAAACTCAGAGCGATTGCTGTCCAATATCAAGAAGAGGGGGCGCGATTACGAACAGAACATTTCCGCCGAGTATTTGGATAAGATCAATAGAGGGTATCTGGATTTTATCAAAAGTTCTCCAGAGCGGAAAAGCTTGATCATTGATGTGAGTGAGCTCGACTTTGTACAAAACCAGAACGATTACGAGTTTATCTTGGATGAAATACAAAGATTTACCGTCTCCCTACCCTAGAATGCAAATTTTCACCCAATAATTGTATAAATCAATCAGATTTACTTAATTGCAGTGCTTTTCAAAGTAAAACTAACTAACTCAATCTTTATACCTGGACCCAACCTAACAGTTGGGTCTTTTTATTTTCCGCCGGATTTGGCGGCCAGTTCAATTTTTGACCAGAGGTCCCAGACCACCACTCCCGCACTTACCGATATGTTCAAGGAGTGCTTGGTTCCGTACTGCGGGATTTCAATAACCTTGTCGCAGGCTGTGACCACGTCTTGGGCCACCCCTTTAACTTCGTTCCCAAAGACCAACACTTGTTTTTTATCTGTTGTAGGATTATAATCGTTGAGCATAATGGCGTTTTCAGCTTGTTCTATGGCGATGGTCTCATAGCCCAAACCTTTACACTCCTCTATCAACTCCAGGGTATCCTTTCTGTATTCCCAAACTACACTATCCGTAGCTCCTAAGGCAGTTTTATGGATATCCTTATGGGGAGGGGTTGCCGTGATACCGCACAGATATATTTTCTCTACCAAAAAGGCATCGGCCGTTCTAAAGACGGAGCCTATATTGTTAAGGCTTCTGACATTGTCCAGCACTATGATTATTGGGGTCTTTTGCGCCTCTTTAAATTCGCTGACATCCAGTCTGTTCAGTTCGCTATTCTCTAATTTTCGCATGTATCCTTTTTATGATCCATTTTTCTTCTTATCTAAGGAACCTCAAAGTCCAGATGAACTAAAAGTTATTCCCAAAATATCAACAATGGTTTGCCAACCCTAAAGAAAATGGTACTTTCGTTACTATAAGATTTCTGCAAAAATAAGTTAATAAAATCGCTTTGGCCAATTCAAAAAAAACAAAAAAGGTAACCCCTTTAATGCAACAGTACAATACCATCAAGACCAAATATCCTGATGCCCTATTGTTGTTCCGCGTAGGCGATTTCTATGAGACTTTTGGGGAAGATGCCGTAAAGGCCTCTAAAATATTGGGTATTATCCTCACCCATAGAAATAATGGCGGTGACCGGACGGAATTGGCCGGGTTCCCTCATCATTCCTTAAACACCTATTTGCCTAAATTGGTAAAGGCCGGGCAACGGGTAGCGATCTGCGACCAATTGGAAGACCCTAAACTGACCAAGACGATTGTAAAAAGAGGAGTCACGGAATTGGTAACCCCAGGGGTTGCTTTTAATGATGACATCCTGAATGCCAAGGACAATAATTTCCTGTGTGCCGTTCATTTTGGCCGAAAGACCATAGGGGTCTCCTTTTTGGATATTTCTACCGGGGAGTTTCTGACCTCACAGGGAACGGAGGAGCAGATCGATAAATTGCTGCAAAATTTTTCCCCTAACGAGGTATTGGTTTCCAAGGCCAATAAAAAGGAATTTTTGGACGTTTTCGGGAAGCAATTTCACACCTTTTTCACCGAAGACTGGATCTTTCAAGAGGATTACGCCTTAGAAACCCTGACAAATCATTTTAAGACCAGCACCCTAAAAGGTTTTGGGGTGGACCATTTAACGTATGGAGTGGTAGCCTCGGGGGCCGTGTTGCACTACCTATCGGAAACGCAGCATCGCCAATTACAACATATCAACAAATTACAGCGAATAGCTGAAGAAGAATATATCTGGATGGACAGGTTTACCATCCGAAATTTAGAGCTCTACCATTCCAACAATCTCAATGCGGTAACCCTATTGGATGTTATAGACAAGACCATCTCCCCTATGGGAGGGCGTTTGTTAAAAAGGTGGTTGGCACTCCCCTTAAAGAATATTGAAAAAATAAGAAGACGACACCAGGTGATTTCCTACCTCTACGAGGACCCCATCACCCTGCAGAAATTGCAGCACAACATTAAACAGATGGGCGATCTGGAGCGCTTGATCTCCAAGGTGGCCACGGGCAAAATAAGTCCCAAGGAAGTCATACAATTAAAGAATTCCCTGGAGGCCGTTGTCCCTGTAAAACAACTTACCACCAAGAGCCCCAATGAAGCCGTAAAACTCATTGGCGACCAGCTACATTCTTGTGAGCTGCTCAGGAGCAAGATCAAGGAAATGGTGAGTGAGGAAGCCCCGGTGAACATGCTCAAGGGAAGTACCATAGCCAAAGGATACTCCGAGGAGCTGGACGAGCTGAGAGGCTTGGCTTTTTCAGGAAAGGACTACCTCAACAAAATGTTGGAAAGGGAAACCAAAAGCACGGGGATCACCTCTTTGAAGATCGCCTCCAACAATGTTTTCGGATATTATATAGAGGTCCGCAATACGCATAAGGACAAGGTACCGGAAGAATGGATCCGCAAACAGACCTTGGTGAATGCAGAGCGGTACATTACTGAGGAATTAAAGGAATATGAATCCAAAATTCTGGGTGCCGAGGAGCGCATCCAAAATTTGGAGCAACAACTGTTCTCCCAACTGATCGTTTGGATGCAGGAGTATATCTCCCCGGTACAGAACAACGCCCAATTAATTGCCCAGCTGGACTGCCTTTGTGGGTTCACCCAACTGGCAAAAGACAATAATTATGTGGCCCCGTCCATGAACGATTCTACGGAACTGCTCATTAAAAACGGGCGCCATCCGGTCATAGAAAAGCAATTGCCCTTGGGAGAGGCCTATATTGCCAATGATGTGACCTTGAACCGGGAGGAACAGCAGATCATTATGATCACGGGACCCAACATGAGTGGTAAATCGGCCATCCTGCGTCAAACGGCACTGATTGTCCTCTTGGCACAAATGGGAAGTTTTGTCCCTGCAGAGTCGGCCGAAATTGGGTATGTGGATAAGATCTTTACCAGGGTGGGCGCCAGTGACAACATTTCCATGGGGGAATCCACGTTTATGGTGGAGATGAACGAGACCGCCTCAATATTGAACAACCTATCGGAGCGGAGCCTGGTGCTTTTGGACGAAATAGGACGGGGTACCAGTACGTATGATGGTATTTCCATAGCATGGGCCATCTCTGAGTATTTACACGAGCATCCTGCTAGGGCAAAAACGCTCTTTGCCACCCATTACCATGAGATCAATGAGATGACGGCCTCCTTTCCGAGAATAAAGAATTACAATGTCTCGGTAAAGGAACTAAAAGACAACGTCCTGTTCTTGCGCAAGCTTACCCCTGGGGGTAGCGAACACAGTTTTGGGATCCATGTGGCCAAAATGGCGGGGATGCCGCAGCAGGTGATCCATAAGGCCAATAAAATTCTGAAGAAACTGGAGAAATCCCATTCCAATGAGGAACTGACGGATAATCTTAAGGCCGCACAGAATGAAATGCAGCTGAGCTTTTTTAATCTGGACGATCCTTTGTTGTCCCAAATTAAGGAAGAAATCCTTCATTTGGACATTAATACGCTTACCCCTGTGGAGGCCTTGATGAAACTGAACGAAATTCAGCGCTTGCTCACCAAAAAGAAAAACGCTTAGAGAACGGAGGAACTACCGTATTTACTTGGTACTTAAGGTCCTGATAGGTACAGGAAGAAAGGGCTGAGGGCCGTGGATTGTGGGGGTTTATTTTTTTTATTTCTTTTTGAACAAATTTCTTTGCCTTTTATAGAATTGTATTAAATTTGCATCCGCATCAGACAAAGATGTGGCCCTATGGGCAAACGTTCTTAACATTCGCGAAAATAGCTCAGTTGGTAGAGCGCCACCTTGCCAAGGTGGAGGTCGCGGGTTCGAATCCCGTTTTTCGCTCATATAAAATCCACGTTCTACCAATGGTAGGATCGCTGCGCAAGCAGAGGCTCGAGTGGTGGAATTGGTAGACACGTTGGACTTAAAATCCAATGGACATTAGTCCGTGCGGGTTCAAGTCCCGCCTCGAGGACAGATAAGTGGAAAAGCCCTGACCTTTTGGTCGGGGCTTTTTTGTTTTAAGGGCTGAGCCAAATTTATTTGAGCGAGGGCACATGAAACAAAAACACGGCATAGCATGCCGACTTTTCCACTTTCAAGATGTTTGGGCGGGACTCACCGAACGAAGTGAGGTAATTCCCGCCTCGAATACCTCAAAACTATATCTGACAAACATTTGCCAAATTTATTTGAGCGAAAGCGGGCAAAACAAAAATAACAGTCCTGAAAGGACCGGTCTTTTCTTCTCAACATGTTCGAACGGGACTCACCGAACAAAGTGAGGTAATTCCCGCCACTGTAATATCATTTAATCCCTAGATAACTTCATCAAAATGAAAGCTCTGACTTTTTTGTTCTGTGGGCCGAGCCAAATTTATTTGGGCGAAAACGGATAAAACAATAATGCGGCATAAGATGGGATCAGGAACAATTGTTGTGTTTCTACAAAAATTGGGATTAATATAATTTGTAATGTTTTTAAATCCTCAGTTTTGTTTATCGGTAGGAATTGGGTAATACTTATGTTTTAATTATTCTTTCATTTTCTTTGCTTGTCCAAAGAAAACGAAACAAAAGAAAAGACCCTTCTTCACTATGTGGTCCCTAAAATCTCGGGATTTTAAGGACCGATGCCATGGCCTAAATTATTTCCAAGGCTTCAATAATTCT
>JBFIGS010000087.1:0-10178 GCA_041602195.1 Sediminicola sp.
AAACAAGAGTATTTCTATCAAACGATCCTAAAAGATATCAAATAATTAGAACACTAATAACAAAAACATAAAAGCGCTTATAGTGCATTTCGTCATGCAGCTACCCTTCCCTGTTTACTTGCATTTAACATCCACATACTTGTTAACCCCAATGCCGCATATTTAAACCAAGCAATACCGAGGGCAACGTAGTACAAAATAGCAGTCCACAGCCTGCGAAAAGCCGATCTACTTTAAATGGTCTACCCATTTGTTCTCAAGCAGAACGCACACACCCCAGCCATACCTTAAAAGGCAAGGTTTGAAACTTCCAAGGGGCCATCTTTTGGGCCTGGGCGACCCCAAAAGCAGAAATACGGGTAAAAATCAATCATTTCGTACACTTAATCCTACACTTATGGAAAATCGACTCAATTTACATCAAGTCGAGTTATTGGACACTTAACCTTCTGTTTTCATAGTTAGATCACGAGCATCATCAATTACTCAATAGATTCGGACAAGCTTTTCCCATATTCCCTGTTTTGATTTTAGGTTATAAATATCCAATTTGGGTATTTTGTACTCTTCTAATAGTAACCACTGGAATCATCATATTTACAATGCGAAAGAAATGTGCAAATAGAAACAAATCCCAGCAACTTGGATAATTAATTGCCCATTAATGGATACTCAAAAATCCCAACACTTCGGGATACTATTCGGTTCTTATTTGCTAAATTAGTTGCAGTAGACGGCAACTCCTCATGCCCGGAACTGTTAGCATTATATGAAAAGAAACACAGATGAGTATAGAAAAAGCATATAACTCTTGGGCCGGACAATACGATACCAATAAAAATAAGACCCGTGATTTGGACATAAAAGCGACTGTTGAGACTTTATCGAAATACAAGTTTAAACATGTGTTGGAACTAGGGTGCGGAACAGGAAAAAATACTGGCTGGCTATTGCGTAAAGCTGAGCAGTTGATCGGACTGGATTTCTCCCAGGAGATGTTGAATATTGCCAAAGAGAAAAATACTGATATTAGAGCTATATTTAAAAGAGCCGATCTTAATCAAGAGTGGGAAATCGAAAATCAATTTGTAGACCTGGTAACGTCAAGCCTTACCCTTGAACACATTGATGATTTGAACCATATTTTTAATCAGGCAAATCAGAAATTGAAGAATGGAGGTATTTTCTTTATTAGCGAACTGCATCCCTTCAAGCAATATTCTGGGAGCAAAGCAAAATACGAAACCGAAAATGGAACGCAGGAATTAGAAGTTTATATTCACCACATTTCGGAATATATTGATGATGCAAAAAATAACGGTTTTGAGTTGATGGAATTGAAAGAGTGGTTTGACGATACTTCTGAAAAAGAAATACCAAGACTTATATCCTTTGTCTTCAGAAAAAACACCAGTATCAACATAACCTAGACTGCATCAATACGCTATAGCTAAACCATTGTTTAGCTTATCCACTACACATCTATTATTTTGGTCCCCACATCTCCCTTAAGTTTCCCTAACCCTAAACGACGTGCCTGTATCCCAATCAAAGGGCCAGCGAGAATGGAAGATAGGAGGGCCGAAAAAACGATGGCCACAAAAATTGCCTGCCCTATGAGTTGCAATTCAATGGCAAGGGTGGCCACCACAATCTCCATGGCCCCTCCAGGAATAAAGATCAGGCCCATTAAAACAGACGTTTTCTGGGACTGTTTGCCCAATTTTGCCCCCAACCAGGCCCCCGCAAATTTTCCCAAAATAGCCACAGTACAAAAGAGTACTGTAGGCCACAATTCCAAACCAACCAAGAAATCTATCTTAAGCCCTAGGGTGGCAAAAAAGAGGGGCACAAAAATGGCGTGCAAGGTGTCCGACACACTGTTGCGAAGATCCTCAGTGACCCTTTTGGCGCTTCCCGCCATGGTACCGGCCAGGAAGAATCCCAGAATGGCATGGATTCCCATCCATTGCGTGATGGCCCCACAAAGCAAACCAACACTCACAATAAGTGTCTGTGCCGCTGCGGGCTGTGGCAATGATGTAGCTTGGACACGCCTTATGGCAAAATTCAATATTTTGGCCCCAATGGCAATACTTAGAGCAATAAAGCTTATTACCAACAATGCCTTTCCACCCAGATCAATAACACTCATGGAATGGGCAGTTACCAAGGACATCACCACAGTAAACAATAACCATCCAAAAATATCATTGATCGCGCAGGCCGAAAGTGCCAGGGAGGCCTCATGCGTTTTGTTTATGCCAAGATCACCTATTGCCCGGGCCACCACGGTTATGGCCGTTATTGATCCTGCTACGGACAAAAATAGAGGGAACGAGAGTGATGTTGCGGCGTCTCCCCAATAGACAGGGTCCAAAGTGCTGAAAACAGGATATCCGATTGCGATGGGAAACAACACCCCTACGATACCGATAAGGATGGCGGCACGACCACTACGGAGCGCCTGCTGTACATTTACATGAAAGCCCGAAGAGAGTAAAAGAAAAAAGACGCCCAGCCAAGAAACCGTTTCCAACATGATGTACTGGGGCTCGTCATGAGGAAATAGCATGTTTTGTAATTCTGGAGCTACCCGACCGAGCAATGTGGGACCCAAAATAACCCCGGCCAGAATCTCACCTGCGATTGCGGGAATCTTGACGGACTCACAGAGTACACCTAGCGTCCTTGCCAACCCAAGGAGAACAAGGACTTGCACTAGAAAAAGTAGAATGTGGCTTTCGCTTAAGTAATGCACGTCAGTTTTTTAACCAGTTGGACTTTAATTATGATATCGTAGTGTCTTCGATCATAGAAATCCACAGATCTACAACACCCAGTTTTTGCCATCGCATTCTTGAGGAATACATGGATTTTTATTCCTTTTAGTGGAGAAACCTGATATATGCACCGCTTTCATTCTACGCTTAAGGATCTATTACTCTTTTTGGAACGTTAGCAACGGTATTCTGGTTTGGAATGCCGTATTTTGAGTGACACTCTTTTGAAATACCTTTTCTAAAAAGTTGGTATGGTGGGTGAACATCACAACCATATCGGCTTCTACAACTGTAAGAAATTTGTTGATCCCTTCAATAATAGAGCTGCTTTTAAATTCCCTGAACTTTATTTTTTGATAGGAAAATTCTTTTCTAAGTCGCTCTTCCTCCTCTTCCAAATCTCCTTCAAAGCCCTCCTTGCCCCTATTGATATGGAGGATATGTATCCATGAATCCATTAATTTTGCAAAAGGGATAACGGCAGCAATCTCCTCCTTAATATGCTGAAGGTCGGTAGAATACACTATATGCCCAAGGCGTTTATATTCCGCAAATTCAGGAATGGTCAGGACAGGTATGCTACTATTTTCAATGATGCCAGCAGCATTACTTCCGAAGAGGATCTTTTTAAGGCCACTGGCGCCTTTAGTGCCTATACAGATCAAATCGATCTTATTTTCCAACGCGGCTATTTCCACTGCTTTTTGTATGGAAGAGCTGTGAGTAATTTTATAGCTTATATCTATTTTATGGCTATTTTCCATTTTAATAGATGCCACAAGATCTTTCATTCCCTCCTCGGAACTGTTTTTTATGGCCTCCCCAAGTTTTTTGGAACCTATTCTGGCCATTCCGGGTGCATTGATATCTATGATGTGAAGTAAAATAAGGGCAAACTCTGTGTCCTTACTAAAATCTACTGCATACCGGATGGCTACCTTTGATAATTCGGATAAATCTGTTGGTATTAAAATTCTCATGGCATACTGTTTTAAGGTTCGATTCTTAAAAATATCCTACTGATTATTTGTATCCTATGACATCTATCATAGAACAAACACCTACGGGGGAATGGGCATAATACATCAATCTTATTTTACTCATTTTATTGAATAGAAGCTACATAAAACCCTTGAAGGCCTTAAAAATTTATTGTCATTAACTTCTAAATTCGTGAAGCGCCAGCATGGGAATAGTGCTGTGATAGCCAAGATTTTTAACCATGGGCCGCGATAAAATCATTCCAAAGAAGCTGTGTTTTTTATTCCTAAAGGCTATCATATCACTCCCTCGACTTTGTATGAAGGAGTTAATTCCTTTTTGTACATTTTTATCTTTCAAGGTATGAAAAGAGTAGTCTAGTCCTTCAAAATAATCTTTCAATAGGTTTTGATGATTTAGTTGTTCTTCATCCAGACGTTCATCTTTTTTAATGACATTTACTACGGCGATTGAGGCATTGGAGATTTTAGCAATGTCTGCCAAGTACTGAAATTGTCGTCTTTTAATACTTGATCTGTAGTTCGTTGGATATACAATTTCTTTTATTTCTTTATATTTAGTCTTTGCCGGTATAGCGAGTACCGGACAGTTTCTGATTTCTTCCATGGCAAGTACGGTTTGGCCTCCATAGATTTCCAATCGGGAATCGGTTGCTCCCTTGGTCCCCATGACCACCAAATCTATGTCCTGTTTATCAATAATGTTCTTCATTGAATCTATTAAGGTCCCACACTCTGAAATTCTCCGAAATTTATGATTCTTGGCACTACCATTGCCTGAAATCCGTTCAAGGGTAAGTTTTAAGCCACCGATCGATTTTTTATGAGATTCCTCCAGATCCCTGCTAATGCTCATCTCCAGTGTATAGCCTTCTACCCTATAGGTATTGAGAATATAAAACTCACAGGTTTCGTTCTTAAATAGTTCAATAGCATAATCAATTGCGTTTTGAGCATTATTTGAGAAATCTGTAGGACAAAGTATTCTTCGCTTCATAATTAAGAATATTGAAATCTGTGAAGAGAAATATATTTTTTTTATAAAGAGGCAACAATGACATTTGTCAGTCCGGCCAGCGTAAAATAGTAAGACCTAATCTCCAATAAGGGTAAATAGTGTTCTAAATTAAAAAATATGTGACAAGGTCTTGGGGGTAAATCAACAACAAAAATCAGGATTAGTTGCACTAAAGGCGGTATCAAGGCACAGCACCCATCAATTGGTTCATTTAGCACAAATCACATATTATTATTTATATTACAAGTAGATTCCATGATCAATTGGATCAACATCAATTCCCAAAACAGAAATTTCAGACCTAAAATCGTTATTAATTGATCACTATCTGCCTGTTATAAGTCAAGTTAAAACATAACAATTACTTAATATTGAAACTGCAAATTGTGTACTACATTCGCCCAATTTCTAAATGATAAAAAATCATGAATTCTAAATATCAAATTACTGTTCTCATAATAGTCTTAATGGCATTAAACACTAATGCACAGATAGATACATTGAAAACTACAACAGAAAATAAACCATTACCAATTAAAATAGACAAAAAATGGTATGACAACATAGGGATAAGAGGCTACACCCAAGTACGCTATAACAGACTATTGGAAACAAACGAAAACTTAGGTTGTGAACAGTGTGATAGATCCTGGGGGAAGGATGGCGGATTTTTCCTTAGACGTATGCGTGTCATTTTATACGGACAAGTTAGTAAACAAGTTTACTTTTATATTCAACCTGACCTTGCGAGTAGTGCAAGTTCGGAGAGGTTACATTTTGCCCAGTTAAGGGATGCATATTTTGATATTGGTCTGGATAAGGACAATGAATATAGGGTCAGAATTGGGCAAAGCAAAATCCCATACGGCTTTGAGAATATGCAATCGAGTCAGAATAGGATTCCTTTGGATAGAAATGATGCATTAAACAGTGCCGTGGCCAACGAAAGGGATCTGGGTGTTTTCTTTTATTGGGCGCCTAAAAAATATAGAGAACTATTTTCTGAACTTGTTAAATCAGGATTAAAAGGTAGCGGGGATTATGGGATAGTTGGTTTTGGAGCGTTCAATGGACAAGCAGCGAACAATCCGGAAGCAAATAACGATCTACATGTTGTGGCAAGGGTTACCTATCCCTTTAAAGTGAACAATCAAATCATTGAAGCAGGGATACAAGGCTATACAGGTCAATATGTACTTTTAAAATCCAATTTGAGCACAGGTGTCCTAAATGCCAATGAGGATTTAAATTATTTAGATCAAAGAATAGCCGCTTCTTTTATTATTTACCCAAAACCCTTTGGCTTTCAGACGGAATATAATATTGGGAAAGGACCAGAATTTAATCCCACCACCTCAACAATTGAAAATTCAAGTTTAGAAGGCGGATACGCCCAATTTATGTATAAATTGGATTTCAACGAACAGACATTGATTCCTTTTGCAAGATATCAGTATTATGATGGAGGCAAAAAGCACGAAAGAGATGCGAGAAGTTACAAGGTCAATGATTTTGAAATAGGGTTTGAATGGCAACCGCTTAAGAATTTTGAATTAGTAGCCAATTATACCATTTCAAAAAGGAGATACGAGGATTTCTTAAAACCTTCTAATGTACAGGAAGGGAATTTATTAAGGCTGCAGGCACAATTGAACTTTTAAACATCAAAAATCAACTCATAACCAATGCTGCCCAAATTGGGCAGCATTGCTTTTTTAGAAAAATAAGCATCTTAAAATTGATCTTCCAGAATAGTCGGACTGATACCTACATTGATGAAGAGTGAGTGTACCATATGATGCAAATCTTAGTGAATGGGAATATTAATTATTCATAAATTGATATTGTCTAAAATACGGTATAAAGTGTTGTTACGATAACCCCTTCACCATCACTTAAATTCACAGCTACTAATTGTTTTTCCTCTTTTACCTTAAAATTAAATGGCGGGGCCAATACGTTTAACCCACTTTGTTTCTTTAGTCTAATCCCTTGGCCAGAAATAATCTCTTTATTGGGTATAAAATCTCCTGCAGGTACATGTTCAGTTAATACAACATATTTAAATTTAGTCAACTTGCCCACTATACGTTGTACTTCTGCATTTGATAAGTGTTGCAGTACCTGTCGTACTAAGGCACATTCTCCTTTTGGCAAATCATCCACTGCGATATCCAAACAATGGAATTCAAGATTTTCTTCTTTATATTTCTCTTTATTATGCGCTATTAGGGCTGGTACTATATCTACCGCAACATACCTCGTAGTATGCCTTACCAATTCTTTTCCTACATTAAAATCTCCGCAGCCTAAGTCGCATACCACGAGTGGATTTTTAAAAGACGTCAAGAATGATGTTAGCACCTCTATATATGGGTTTACTATCTCGGGGTGATGGGACCCTGCCCCCGAATAAAAGTCAGACTTGCCACCTCCCCAAAGATTCAACTCATAAACCTGTGCCATAGCATCTTTGGTGGGCCAAGGCTTCTTTATTCTGTTCGTCCCATTTTCTTTCTTCTCCATAAATGCGCTATTGGTACATTCAAAAAATAGATGCATAATATACAAAACTGACAACTCATTAATAAAAAACATTTTGCAACACGGCCTTACTTTTATTTTTCGTATATTTACTATGCAAGAGAGTATATTCCGTGCTTGTTCCCTCCCTAATCAAAACTCGATTTGATTCACATATAGTCCCCTGATCGGCTTCTTAACCATACCGTTTACATAAATAGATACATGTAAATAATGAAGAGCAATGCAGCACATAGGATCCATTTGTTCAAAGAACAACATGATATTAATTGCCCAAGGCACAGTAATATCCTGAAGGCCATCTTGGCGGCCGGTATTAACCATACACATGCCTGTGGAGGCCGTGCAAAATGTTCTACTTGTAGGGTCAGCATATTGGAAGGCATAGAAAACTGTAACCCAAGAAACAAGGCTGAGCAAAAAATGACCGATAGATTAAATTTTCCTGCCGAAATTCGCTTGGCCTGTCAGACCATTATCAAAGGCAATATTTCTATACGAAGAATGGTGACGGACAAATTGGATTTGGATCTGATTTTGGAACAATTTTCCAAAGACTCGAACGCCGCTCTGGGCAGTCAACAAAAATTGACCATAGTTTTTACAGATATCATCAACTATACTTCATTTGCAGAAAAATTTCCACCTTATGACATTGTTCACATATTGAATAGATATTATCGGATCATGAATATGATTATTCAGGATCATGGCGGCTACATAAGTGATGTCGCAGGTGATGGTATTTTGTCTGTTTTTGGCAAGGATAAAAAAAGTGGGAATTCTGTTTTAGATGCCATCCATGCGATAGAGGAGATGAACGGAAAATTAAAAATCTTCAATAGATATCTCATCGAAAATTTTAACATACAATTCGGAATTCGTGCCGGAGTTCATTATGGGGATGTCATTTTGGGTCCCTTTGATACCGGGGACATGAAAAAATTAGCGGTCATTGGCGACAATGTAAATTGTGCAAGTCGCATTGAGTCCGCCAATAAGTTATTTGGCACTAGTCTTCTGCTATCCGAAATGGCCTACCGAGAGGTGAAAAATACATTTCCACACCATAATTCATTTAGGGCTACCTTAAAAGGAAAGACCGGCTATTACAATCTTTATGAAATCGTAAAATGTCAGGGCAACGTCAAAAAAGGAATGGCCTGATTGATCGATAATTATTTGATAGGGTAAGAAGAAGTTTGGTGATTTCATGTTATTGCCTTGGTTGGGTGCAAAAACAACCAGATTAAAAAATGGATACTTGATATACCACTTTTAAAACTTCTGAGAACAAAAATTTTATAGAGGTGGTCACCACCAGGCACGGACTTTATATTACCAAGTGAACTCCAGTATGAATGGATTACCTTCCAATATGAAAACAAATTAGCCGAAACCCAATTTTTTATTCTTAGATGGATTTATGCAGGTTCCTCCATTGGCACTTTCACAGGTGCCCTATCGATGATTCATCGAAAACTATTTGGATTGTACCTTTATTCCGTGGCACAAGTTGTTTACATAATTACGGTGATAATAGCCTCTTTTTCCTATGATCAAAAATTTGATGGTTCAGAAATACTAGCATCCGGTATAGTCATGTTTTTCTTAATTCCTTCTGTCGCCTTTCTAATAATGTACTCGACCACCATGATCCGGAAACATTTAAGGTAAAAAATGGCAGACCCATCCATTCCTTTATGATCAATTGTGCTCTCAAGCATTAAAAAAACGTTTAGGGTCAATAATTCCCAACGTTAATCGTAATTTTCCGAATTGTTAAATCCAAATCCTTTATGCAATTCTTGCAGAGAAGAATATCGATTTAGTCATAAGTGGAAAACAGGATATGAAAAGAGCATTGGCCAGGTTTAAAAACAGTGCATTTCGTCGTTTCATGAAGAAACATCAGAAATATGCCCCTTTACTATTTTTCATTGCGGGGTTTATTTTTGACACCCTTACCCTTGGCCGTATAGATCGCTTATACGATCTCATTGTTCTGTGCCTATACATGACCGCACTAACCGTTACCTTGTACCTCTATAATTTGGTAGATGACGGCAGATGGAAAAACACCCTCCTAGAACGATATGAACTATACCTTCCCTTGGCCATCCAATTTTTCTTTGGGGGACTTTCAAGCGCCTATGTAATTTATTTCTCCAGAAGTGTTTCCCTTTCCAAAACCATTTCCTTTTTTATCATATTGCTCATGTTATTTTTTGCCAATGAGTTGCTTAAGAAAAGGATCTCCAACAAGTATTTACAATTCAGCGTGTATTTTTTTATAAGCTTCACCTTTTTCAGCTTTATCATCCCTGTTTTCATAAGTGAAATGAACACTCGGATTTTTATTTTTTCGGGGTTCATCAGTTTGGGATGCACCCTAGTCTTAATATTTTTAATATATAGTCTTAGCCCCAGTACACGATCAGAAATTAGTATTGTGAAACTAGTTGGCATTATATTATCTGTCTATATGCTGATCAATGCATTTTACTTTTTAAAACTCATTCCCCCAGTGCCACTTGCCATGGATACAGGTGTTGTTGCACATGATATAAAATTGGAAAACAATAAATATATCGTCAGTTATGAGACCGATGAGTGGTATGTGTTTTGGAGAAGTCACCGGCTCAAGTTTATTCACCATCCCGACGAGAATGTGTATGTCTTCTCCTCCATTTTTGCCCCAACAGCTTTGGAGAAATCGATATTGCACAGATGGCAATGGTACAACGAGACCACAGGCGAATGGGAAATAGTGGAAGACATAGGTTATGATATTAAAGGAGGGCGGGATGGCGGTTACCGCGGCTATACCTT
>JBFIGS010000088.1:0-10175 GCA_041602195.1 Sediminicola sp.
GGATATATTGTTGGATCAGGCTTCCATAGAATCCAATTCCGACAGTCCGAATATGATCTTATTGGATGTGCAGGCCGGACAGGAATTGGCAGTGGCGAATACAATAAAAACGAGTGATTTGCCTGTTTTGGATGATATTCCGATCATCACCATGAGGGTAGAAAGTATCAAAGGTGTCATGGCGAATGATATTAGAAAGGACACTACCTCTACCATCAACCAATGGGTTTTGAACCATGAGTTTAGGGTCACTTATAGGGATTCCCTCATTGCTTCAGAAACCATGGAGGCTGGGGAATGGACCAGAGAGGTTGCTTCAAGGGACCTAGTTCCCATTTCAGTGAGTGATAATTTTGCTGAAGATGCCAAAGTACAGGTAGGGGATGAACTAACTTTTAACGTACAGGGAGTTCTTTTGAAAACGGTTGTTGGTAGTATCCGAACGGTTGATTGGAGTAGGATGCAATTAAATTTTTCCATTGTTTTCCCTAAAGGGGTATTGGAAGATGCGCCACAATTCCGGGTGTTGACCACCAAAGTACCTAATGAAAGGCAATCGGCCCTTTTGCAAAAGGAATTGGTAAAGCAATTTCCCAATGTTTCCATCTTGGATCTGAGGCAAGTGCTATCTGTTATTGAAGGGCTCTTGGAAAAAATTTCTTGGATTATTAATTTCATGGCATTTTTCAGTATCCTTACTGGAATCATTGTGCTATTGGGGGCAGTTCGCACCAGTAAATACCAGCGGATCAAGGAAAGTGTGCTCTTGCGTACCATTGGTGCCAAAAGCAGTCAGATTTTAAAGATTACCGCTTTGGAATATACCTATTTAGGGGTTTTGGGTGGTCTGTCGGGGATTTTATTGTCCTTGATCGGGAGCCAGTTATTGGCATTGTTGGTATTCAAAACCTCCTTTGTGCCTTCCATGTTCCCGTTTTTGGTCCTGTTCCCGGGTATTACCCTCTTGGTTTTGGTCATAGGGTTGCTCAACAGCCGCAGTGTGGTCAAAAGTCCACCTTTAGAAGTGTTGCGAAAGGAAGGCAGATAAAAGGTTAAACGTTTTTTAGACCAGAACATTTTCAAATTCTGAATCTGCACAAAAGATGGCAGAGATTCGCGATTCGTTGACCATCTTCACCATGGTTTCAATAGTCATTCCATTTTCAATACTGA
This sequence comes from Sediminicola sp., assembly GCA_041602195.1. GTDB lineage: Bacteria > Bacteroidota > Bacteroidia > Flavobacteriales > Flavobacteriaceae > Sediminicola. The sequence continues at coordinate 1,174 of JBFIGS010000088.1, forward strand.
AGATGTTCACATCTGTATTGCGTTCCATTTTGACGTTTTCCAACAGATCTCCTTGTTTGATGGAAATATTGGTATGCTTCGGAAAACGTACCATGGTCCTCAAATCCTCTATATCGGTGGGGGTGATGGTCATATTGGGATTGTTGTTCAGAATGTTCACTTCAATGGACCCCTTCCAGTTTCTGCGGATTAAGAGGGCTATTAGGGTAGAGAGATTGTTGTTCCTTACGCTAAAAGTTTCCTTCCAATCAATGGGGATGTTTGTCATCCATAGATTGATGCTCTTTTCGATGGCCAAACTGGCAGTGGAAAAAGGGATATAGATAATGGTCCCAAAACTGTTTTTCTTGGCGTCCAAGAGGAGTCGGTCATAATAGGAGAAATTGGTCCCCAGGGAATCCACGCTGACAAACACGATGTTGGGTTTAAAAAAGGCCGCATTCAGGGATTGCATGCTCACATTGATGGTGGTATTGAAATCCGTATTGTCTATCACTGTAAATGAGGCAGATAGTTCATTTTCCTTGAATTTCTGGATGGCATTTCTTAGAAAACTCTCAATATTCCGCTGTTCGGTTTCATTTTCGTTCCTCAGGGCCAATATTTTGATGGAGCCCTTGGGATATATGATGGAATGGATAAGCTTGTAAGAACTTCTCAGCTCCTTGGTCATGGTCATAGGGATCAGGAGGTCTGGTCGCCATGAACGCACCTCTCGCTGAGGTCTCAGGGCGTTGGTCTTTTTGGTGGCCCATTCTGCCAAGGCCGTAAACAGACCACTTCTGGAATCCCCTGCGGCAGACTTAATATTCATTCGTACCAAATACATATAAAATATAAGGATAAAGATGAGGGAAAAGAGGGCTACCAAAACATTCAGGATAAACATAATAGCTATAGAGCCAAAGGCCCCAATGGCCGGAATGATCAAGGGTATTTTTAAGGTGGGCCTATAACTGGGCAGGCCCAGGGTCTGTTCTACCAGGGCCACAACGTTCACCATGGCATAGGTGATCATAAAGAACATGGTGAGCAATGGGGCAATGGTATTCAGATTCCGCAGGGAAATCCCGAACAAGACAATAAAGGCGGTCACCAGCATGGCCGTCACAGGTTCCCCCTTTTTCGATAGCTTGGACAATTTCTGACTTTTGGGCAAGATGTTTTTTTCACCTAGGGCCAACAATATGCGGGGAGCCCCTACAAAAGACCCTAGGGCAGAGGAAAGGGTAGCTCCTAGAAGACCGGCGAGGACTATGGGCCCAAAAAGGGCCTTGTCTATAAAAACGTTGTAGTTTTTTGCCAATTCTTCTGGAGTGGCAATCATGGCCGCAACAAATATCAAACTGATATAAATAATGGTTGTGATAATCACGGAGGATATGGTCCCCAAGGGAATGCTCTTACGCGGATTGGTTAGGTCTCCGGACATGTTTGCCCCGGCCATAACCCCAGTTACTGCAGGGAAAAATACGGCAAAGACAATCCAAAAGGAAGCTCCCCCAAAATCATTTTCAATGGAACCCGGATAGGTGCCGAACCACTCATAATCATAATTCAAGTCGTTTACGAACAGAGAACCATAAATGGAGATCAGGGAGAGGACGATGATCCCCAGAATAACATACTGTATTTTAAAGGCAAAACCGGTGCTGATAAAGGCGATACCCATGACCAGGGCAAAGATAAGGAGGTCCAAGATGATGGGGTTCACCCCTGGAACAAGGGTCTGCAGTCCTTCCCGAAAACCAAAAATGTACATAGCTACTGCTATGGATTGGGCAAAATAGAACGGGATACCTATGGCACCGCCAATTTCAAGACCCAAAGATTGTGAGATAAGACTAAAGGCGCCACCGCTCCCAATACGCACATTAGTGGTGATGGAGGAGAGGCTCAGGGCCGTGGTCAGGGTGATGGCAACTGCCAGTAATACAATGGCAACTGCACCCAATACTCCCGCATTGCCCACTACCCAGGGCTGACGGATATACATGATTACCCCAAGAATGGTCAGGGTCGTGGGAGTAAATACACCAGCTAAAGTTCCGAATGTCTTTTTGGTCATCATCGGTTATTTATAAAAACACATACTGCCTGCAGATCTGGGCTTTCAGAATACCGGATATAATTGGTCATTCAGATCCCATGATTGGTTTCGGACCATACTAAAGGGGGAAGAAAGTTGGATATACTTACGTACATCATTCAACTTAAGAAGTCCGATAGGTTACTTCTCTTAAAGTTAAGTAAATTTTTTAACGTGGCGGACATAGCCATTTAAGATAATGGCCATAAGAAAGGTTCTTCAAATTTAAAGGTACCCTAAAAAAAATTTGGTTTTAATTGACCGAGATTAGGCTTACATCAAAGATAAGCACCGAACCTCCAGGTATTCCACTGTAGTTGTTGTTCCCATAGCCCAAGTGTGCTGGAACCAGTAGGATTCCATTGCCACCTTCTTTAAAATAAGGGATGCCCTCTGTCCATCCTTTGATTACTTGTTGTAACCCAAAGGAAATGCCATTTGCGTCACTTTTATCAAATACATTACCGTTGAGATAATAACCCGTGTATGCCACGGTAACATTGGAAGTTGCTGTAGGTTGTGCCCCCGTTCCTTCTTCGTTGATCACATAATACAATCCTGAATCGCTTTTCTGGGCTTCCAAGTTGTTTTCAGCGATATAGGCGGTAATTTCTTGATCGTTTTTGGCAACGTAATCGATGTCTTCCGATTTTTTATCCGATGCACAAGAAATGAAGATAATAAAGACCAAAGCCAACAAGGAATATTTCATAGGGACTGCTTTTTTGAAGGCACAAATATAGCAAAATAGCGATACCATTACCTATAAGCTAGTGCCCTAATCTATATTGCCTTTTCATAGGCCTCTTTTAGCCAATTTTCGAGTTGTTGGTCTACTTCATCAACAGAAGTGATTTGAACCCTGTGGGTACACATGGCGCCAAAGGGACCTGAGTTGCCCAAACGGGTAGTTTCTTCTTTGCCCACCAGTTTTAATCCTAGATCAATTCTAGTTTTGGTGGCTGGTTTTATCAATGCAAATTGCTTTTTTCTGATAAGGCTAACGGTTCCTTTTTTGGGGGTGATGACTACGTCTGCACCAAATTGCTCAACGGTGGCAATGAGCTTGTGGTAAATGGGAAGTAGCCGTTCCTTGCCTTGATATTGGTTGACCACCAAATCCTCCGGGGCTTCGCCCTTGTCCTTGGATAGCAGTACAATGGTATTTGCAAACCCATGTGTCACCCCATGTTCCTTTTTTAGAAAATTCATGGCCTCCGAATGTTTGGCAAAGGCCTTGGCCTTAAGTAGCTTTTTCCATTCCTCAAGGGATTTGCCCGTTTTTTCGGGCATATTGTCAATCATGGTCTGTAGCGCTTTGTCCATCGTTTTTAGTTTTTTAGTGATGCTGCTTTTTGCTTGGGTCTGATCACCAACGAATTGGGGGTGAGCAGCTTGCCCGAGCCATTGGCTATAATATCTTTAATATAGATGCCCTTGTGGTCGAATAATTTTACGCAATGGGTATTTCCGTTCCCCACTAGAATATTGCCCTCTGGGGTATAAGCGATGCCCTCGGAATTTTTCAATCCGGTAATGAATTCATTTTTATAGTTGCCCTTGGCATCAAAGCGTTTGATGGCGGTGCCGTTGTAGTCAGAAACCAGCAGGTCCCCTTCGGCATCGAACCAAATATTGGTAGGACCTATTAAATTGGAATCGATGAAAATCCCCAGATCATTGCCTTTGGCATCGTATTTACGAATAGTTTTCTCTTTATAGGAAGACACATAAAGATTCCCTTGGGCATCCCAATCGAGCCCTATACTTTGAGGCATTCCTATTTTGGTGAATTCTCCTAAATTGTTGCCATCTAGATCAAACCTGAGGACCGTGCCGTTCCCTGTCCATTGCAACACGTACAACAATCCGTCAGGACCAATTTTTGTGCGGGTAGGACCGGAAATATCCTTTGCGAAATCGGAAATATAAGTACCCGTGTTGGCATCGTGTTTTGTGATGGTACCGCTACCCAAATTGGAGATCAGCACCGTTTTGCTATCTTCCAAAAAAAGTATATCCTGGGGCCAGTTTAGATGGGTGTCTATAAATACAGATGGATTTTCGCCTTGCTGACCAAATTTTAGGATCTGCCATGGCGGTTTGTCAAAATTCCCGGCATCGCTCACATAAATATCAAAGGACTGGGAAGTAACATTAGAGACTATAAAAATCAAGGAAAATAACAGTATTGATTTCATTTGGATAATTTTTTAGGCATATGGGAACCAATTATAGAGATAGAGTTCCTTTTTTGAAGATGCTAAATTTACTTGGATCTACTGTCCAAAGAGCAGACTCCACCTGAAATATGGTGCCAAATGGCACAAGGCCGTCTTTCTTAATTCTATTTGTTGTTCTTCCACCGTTCCAGTCTGGGAAGCCCTGCTGCAAAGAGTCGTGCTACCATCCCGGGAAATCCCATTTCCTTCATTTTCCCTATACAGAACTTTTTCATATCGTCCACGCTAAAGTCGGGTTGGGTAAATGCACCATCCTGATAACAATAACTGCAATACATTAAATTACGGGAGCCATCCGCGTTGGAACCGCCTTTTTTAGGGTCTTTACGGATGGGCATACCACAACTTTGACAATTCTTGTATGTTTTCATCACTCTGACGTTTTAGAAAATCACCTTAAGTTAAGGGATTTTACGCTCATTAGCAATGTCTTGGCTTTGCTGCTATCAAAATGGGATTAGCTTTTCTTGCCCCCATTTTTGATCCATGTCTCAATTTTTTCCTCCAAGAGTACCAACGGGAGGCTACCCGAATTTAGTACCTGGTTATGGAATTCCTGGATACTGAAAGCTTCTCCCAAGGCAGATTCTGCCCTGGTCCTCAATTCCCTGATCTTCAATTGCCCGATCTTATAGGACAAGGCCTGACCTGGAGTGGCCATGTAGCGTTCTATCTCGGAAATTACTGCTGCTTCAGATTCGGCCTCGTTTTCCAATGAATATTGTATCGCCTGTTCCCTGGTCCACCCTTTGCCATGGATACCGGTATCTACCACCAATCGAATGGCCCTGTGCATTTCCATGCTAAGCATCCCAAAATATTGGATAGGATCTTCATAAAGCCCCAGTTCTTTCCCCAAGGATTCAGCATAGAGGGCCCAGCCTTCTACAAACACGCCCATACTTTCGGGATGAAGGAATTCGGGCAGGTTGGTATTTTCTTGTTGTAACGATAATTGGAAGTGGTGTCCTGGGATGGCCTCATGTAAAAAGAGGGCTTCATCGGCATATTTGTTATAGGAGGCCACATCGGGAATGGGTACATAAAAGATACCGGCCCTGGACGCATCTTTGGTTCCGGGAACGTATTCCGCACTAGCCGACGCTTCGCGGAAGGCTTCTGTCCGCCTTACTTCAAAATCGGCTTTTGGACTGATATCAAAAACGTCCTTTAGTTTTAGGCCTATCCTATCTTTTATGCTATTGAAATTATCAATCACCTGACTTGCCTCCGTAAAGGGCATCTGATCTTTTCTGGATCTGATATGCTCAAAAAAGGATTTTATATCCCCTTTGAATCCGATTTTGGTTTTTGCCTTTTCCATTTCTATAAGGATTCGGGTAACCTCACTTTTTCCCAGTTCGTGAATCTCGTCTACCGTCATATTGGTAGTGGTATGGTATTTTATGAGATAGTTATAGGTCTCGGGCCCATTGGGCAAGGCACCCAAACCAGAGGATTCCCTACACGAAGGGAGATATTGTTGGATCAGGAATTGTTGCAGTTCTTTGTATTTGGGCTTTAGTTTATCCGTAATCATTTTGCTATATGCTTTTGAGAGTCGCTCACGGTCCTCTTTGGAAAAATCTTCGGGCATAGCGGTAATAGGGGTAAAAAATAAATGGTCATCCACAGGATCGGTGATGAATTCGTTCAATTGGGGAACCATCTTTTCGGTGAGCACTTTTGGCAGAACAACGGCCTTGGACATCCCAATTTTCATTTTAACTATACAGGTATCCAAAAACACGAGGTAGTCATCTACCCTTTTCAGCCAGTTTTCATAATCTTTTACGGTATGAAATGGCTGTACGCTCTTTCCTGTGGCCAGTTGTGCCACATACAACTGTAGGGAGGAGATCTGTGCCAGCGGCATCAATTCAAAACTGGGCATATCGTAGATAGGGGAGGCAATGGTGACCAAGTTATTATTGAGCCCCTCCAATTTTATGTTACAGTCCCACTGTAATACTTTTAGGCTCATCCATTGGGCAGGGGAGACCATAGTGGAATCGTACTTCTTGGAGGCCTCCAAAAATTGTCCGTAATTGGTTTTTAGATCCTTTTGGTATGGATCTGAAATGTAATTGGCAATATGGTCATTGTATTTGGTTTCCCCACCTTTGCTGGCCTCTATAGGGTTGATGCGCTGCTTGAAGTGGAAATATTCTTGGAACAGACTGTCCAAGGAGGCAGAATCATCTTGTTCTGGGGCTGGCTTTTGATCTTTGCATCCTATGAGCACTGTCAAAAGGATAATAAGGGTCGAGGAGATTAGTTTCATAGGTTGTATTGGCTAATATGGTTTGATCTTTAAATATATCGATTTTGATGGGAAGTAGAAACGGACCTTTAATTTTTATTGGAAGCGGAAACACTATCTCATCCTTTGGCCTTATTGATCTTTTTACGGGCCCAACTCAGTGCCTTACTGGAGCCCATGGCCATCACGGCCGCCATGGAATTGAAAATGATATCCTGGATATCAAAGACTCTATGGGGTAGAAAGATTTGTATGCCTTCATCGATAGCCCCAAAAAGGATGGTCAGGCCTATGGCAAGAATGGCCGGAAAACTAATTTTGTCCCCTTGTTTCTTGCGTTCCAAAAGGGCTTCGTGGATAAAGACAGCGAGGACACTGTACTCCATCAGGTGGCTTCGCTCAACCAGAACGGTGATACGCAACAGAACCATCAGGTAAACAGCGGCAATACCGATCCAGACAATAATTTCGGTTTTTCCCATCTTCACTTTTAAACCGTGCAAGACCACGGTAAGGGCTACCAAGAACATAACGGCCAAAAAACCTGCTACTGTAACACCGCTTTCACGCATTTTGTCCATTAGGGGCTTGCTTATCAGGAGGGTGGCATAGATACCTATAAGCACTAAAAGTGCCCACAGCCAAAGCCTTTTTTCCCGAGAAGATCTGAAGAGCGCCATGACATTAAGGTAGCATTTCTTTTTTAATTGCTGGTATTACCCCCTTTTACGTTCTTGGGTTCCAACGATCAAATAAGATGGCCAAGACCCATCCATACAAAAGAAATAGGTTGCCAAAGATCAAATAGATAATAAGCAATAGCTTTGGGAACCCAGCAGCCGCACCCTTTCCTTCTATTGGCAAGATGATGACACTTCCAAAAACCAATGCACCGTAGAGCAAGCCTGAATATGCTCGTTTTTGGAACCCCAACTTTTCGATCATGCCAAATATGGCACCGGAAAGAAGACCAATAAGTAATCCTAAAGCCACTACTTCCAAGGACCCGCCCCAACTAAAGTTTCCCGGAAGCCCTCCGAGCATGGCTATGAGCCGCATGGCCAATCGCCCTCCAATGCCTAATATGATGGTTCCCGAAACGAGACCGGCACAAGCACCAATGAGCAACCGTTTAAAAAAGTGCATTAGTTCTTATTTGAGGCGTTTTTGATTGGCACTTTCAATAATGGCATTTTCCAATCGGGCGAGCCTTGTTTTCTCTAGTTTGGCCGACATGATCCTATTGATGATTTTGGAACGATATGAAGGGGCCTGGGCAATGAAAAATTTCCAGGCCCCTTTGTTGGCCTTAAACTTATTTTCATATGCCTTATTGAGAAGTTCGGGCTCCTTTTCGTAGGAATATAATCGAGATTTACTTTCTTGTCGTAACTCAAAACTTGCCAGTCCTTTTTGGGTCATCCGGCCACTTTTTATTAGGTCGTCCATCTTACTTATATTCACGGCACTCCAAATGCTGTTGCGTTTTCTCGGGGTAAATCGGATAGAGTACCGCTCATCGTCTATAGAGGTCCTAACCCCATCGATCCAACCATAACAGAGTGCCACATCTACGGATTCTGACCAGGTCATACTGGGTTTGTTGCTTTTTACCTTGTAATACCCTACCAACACTTGCTTATACATTTCGTGATGGGCCTCGAACCAGTTTCTAAATTCGGAAGGGGTCGCAAAAAAAATCTGATCCATTAAAGGGGATTTAAAAGTTGTTTGTTTAGACTAGGTCAAGCTCGTTTCCAGGTACTTTTTAAGGTTTTGTTTTATAAAGTAATCCCACCCATTTTCAGCACTTTCCCTTGAAAATTCAGGGATATCGTCCGGGAATGTTTCCAATCCCACGTTGGTAAGACGGAGGCTGCTCTTCTCCCCATCGTCGAATAGTTCAAAGGTCACCAAACCTTCTCCTTCAAATTCTGAGTAGCTCCAATGGTAGGTGATTTTTTTAGGGGGCACCGCCTTAATAATAGTCCACTGATGGGTAAAAGTGCGTTCGTCCAAATGCACTGGAAAACTGGTTTGGAATCCGACTTCGGGTTCAAAGGCGGGGATGTTATCAAAGAACCAGCCTTTCATATGATCCAGATTGGTAATGGCAATCCAAAGTAAAGAAACGGGCACATTGTATTCTTGTTCTACGATAATGGGGATTTCACGGGCTTGTTTAATCATGATATGTTTAGGTACTAATTTCGCTTTTTAAAGATACTTAAAGGTAAGGATTTCCATAATAGGAGATTGGAGCTCACCTTTAAATCTTGTTTTACTTAGGGAGAGTTTTGTAGCCTTAGGCTTTAATGTCGTTCCAGATATCTAAATATATTTTCCATTCCCCATCTATTTTTTTCCAAACAATCACGTATTTTCCTTTCCAAGAGATTGTACTCCC
>JBFIGS010000089.1:0-10139 GCA_041602195.1 Sediminicola sp.
AACATCACCTCATGGAACGAAAACAGGATCATGATAGAGGTTCGGATCAAGACAAACGGCAACAATGAAGATAAGGTTCAAAAAAAACTGGATGAAATCTCCGTAAATTTTGAGGCAGGCAAGGATATGGTTTCCGCCAAAACAATTTTCAACCAAAACAACAACAATTGGAACTGGAACTGGGGTGGTGGGAATAACGTGAACATGCAGATCGATTACTTTATAAAAGTGCCAGTAAAGAACAATGTTCACCTGGATAATGACTACGGGAGCATTATTTTGGACAGGATAGATGGCCATGCCAAGATCAATTGTGATTATGGTAGATTGGAGATTGGGGAATTGAGAGGTAGAAACAATGAGCTTAATTTTGACTATACCTCCAAAAGTAGTATTGGCTATATCAACAGTGGCAGAATTTCAGCAGACTATTCTGGGTTTACCATAGATAAAGCAGGGGATCTTGTTATTAAATCAGATTATACCAATTCTACCATTACCAAAATGGACAATCTTCAGTACTCAAGTGATTATGGCTCCATAGACATAGGTGAAGCAAATAATGTGCAGGGAAAAGGAGACTACATCAACGTAAAATTAGGTGTTGTCCACGGAAATTTGGACATCTCTGCAGACTATGGCTCCCTTAGAATCAAGGAATTGGCAGCGGACGCTGGCAATGTAGCGATCAATTCGGATTATATGGGTATCAATATTGGATACAATCCCCAATATTATTTTGATTTTGAGATCACCGCCGAATATGCCGGTGTTAGCGGTAAAGAAAATTTTGAGATCAATATCAGTACAGAAAAGTCGAACCAGAAATATTACAAAGGCTATTACGGCAAGAGTAATAGCGGTAACAAGGTTTACATAAATAGCGATTATGGAAGCATATCCTTCAATAAAAATTAATTTAAGCCCATTATGACCATGAAAAAAATTCTAATACTAGGTGTTTCCATGTTGTGTATGACCTTCACCTATGCCCAATGGGGCAAGAAAATTAAGGGAAATGGAAATATAATTACAGAAAACAGGAATACAGGGCCCTATGACGCCATCTTTATATCCGGATCTTTCGATGTAGAACTGGTTGATGGAAAAGAAGGGGAACTTACCCTAAAAGGCGAAGAAAATCTATTGGAATATATCGTTACAGAAATAAGGGATGGCAAATTGGTCGTCAAGGTCGAAAAAGGGATCAACTTAAGTCCGTCTTCCTGGAAGAAGGGAATTTTCATTACCATCCCTGTGGAAAGTGTTGATGCTGTAACGTTATCAGGCTCTGGTGATATTGTAGGAAAGAAAACCATTACCACCGATAACTTCAAAACTGATATTTCGGGATCTGGAGATATTTCTCTTTCAGTCAGTGCAATTTCTGTTAAGGCCTCAATTTCAGGATCTGGGGACATTACCCTAGCTGGTAAAACAGAAGATTTTGAGGTCAGGGTTTCTGGTTCCGGAGACGTAAACGCCTATGAGCTTTCTGCCAAGAATGTAACGGCCAATGTATCCGGTTCTGCAGATATTGAGGTTACTGCCACAGAGACGATACAGGCTAGGGTTTCCGGTTCTGGGGATATTTCCTATCGCGGTAATCCAAAAAAGATAGATACAAAAACCTCAGGCTCTGGTGACATTACCAAAGGGTAAGTAGATTTAGAGGTAGCACATAAAAGTCCTTTTTAAGGGCTTTTTCTATTTTTTGGGTACTCTGGTCAATAGAAAAGCCCCAATAATAAAGAATAGTCCAAGAAAAATGGTGGCATTTCTCATGCTCCCTGTAAGCTGGGCGATAAAACCATACATAAAGGTTCCTATAACTATACCGATCTTTTCTGAAACATCGTAAAAGCTAAAAAACGAGGTGGTATCCTTCGTTTTAGGAATGAATTTGGAATAGGTAGATCTGGATAGGGCCTGTATTCCGCCCATAACTATCCCCACGCACCCTGCAGCAATATAAAAATCTATTGGGGTGATCACAAAGTAGGCATACATACATATGGCTATCCACAAAATATTGACCACAATCAGGGTCTTAATATTTCCAAAAGCCTTGGAAGCTTTTGCTGTTAGTGTTGCCCCTAAAATAGCAACGATCTGTATCACCAGAATGCTGATGATTAGTCCCATGGTACGTTCATTATCTGAACCCCAGCCTATTTCTTCTTCCCCAAAATAGGTAGCGATAAGCATTACCGTCTGTACGGCCATACTGTAAACAAAAAAAGCGCCTAGATATCTTTTTAACCGAACCTCCTTGCCCAGTTGTTTCCAGACACTTTTCAATTCCTTGAAACCATTCAGTAGCACATGTTCTTTTGGACCCTCTTTTTTATTGCCTTTGGGTAAATGGTAAAAAGTATATTGACTAAAAACCATCCACCATATACCAACAGATAAGAAAGAATACTTCATTGCCTTTATCTCTGCAATTTCCCCGCCATCCGAGGTAATCCCAAAGAATTCGGGTTTCATCACCATGGCCAGATTAAACAACAGTAAGATAACACTCCCTATGTACCCTAAGGAAAATCCTTTGGCGCTGATGCGATCCTGTTGTTCTGGAAATGCAATATCCGGCAGGTAGGAGTTGTTGAAGGCAAAGCTGACCCAAAAACCTACCAAACCAAAGAAATAACAAAGCAATCCGAAGTAAATATTTTCCAAAGAGAACCAATAAAGGCCCATACAAGAAATACCTCCCAAATAGCAGAAAAATTTTAGAAATAGCTTTTTGTTTCCTAGATAATCTGCCACACCTGACAAGAGGGGTGTAATGATGGCAATGAATAAAAAAGCTGCCGAGGTAACATAGCTGATCAATGGACCCCTTGCTATTTCCCCTCCAAACAAAACAACCTTTTCAATATTCGCACTGCGGAACAAGGCCCCATAAAAAATGGGGAATATAGCGGAGGCTATGACCAGGCTATAGACTGAATTTGCCCAGTCATAGAAAGCCCATGCATTCAATAATTTCTTACTCCCCTTAACCAAAGTGATACTTCCCATGTAAAAAATAAAGCTGCCCTTTACAGGACAGCTTATCTGTTTTATTTTATGTTATTTTAATAATCCCTTCATATTCTTTACTCAAAAGAGGTGACTCCAAATTTCCTTGCTTCCGCTTCTGCTTCCGGCGCCCAAACGGTCAGGTTGTTGATCCTTGTATCGTTGGATGGGTGTGTGCTCAAAAATTCTGGTGGTCCTTGTCCGCCACTATTGGCTTTCATCCTTTTCCAAAGTTCCGCTGCCTCCTTAGGATCGTAGCCTGCAATGGCCATGATCTGAAGACCAATCTTATCGGCTTCGGTTTCGTGGCTTCTACTAAAAGGAAGCATTCCTCCCACTGTAGTACCTATCCCATAGGCCTGATTAAAAATAGCAAGGGTGCTTTCATCCTTTATGGCAACATTACCGGCTACTGCCCCTAATTGCTGCAAAGTTCCTGCGCTCATGCGCTGAGCCCCATGATCTGCCAAAGCGTGGGCGACTTCATGCCCCATAACTACGGCAATACCCGTCTCTCCTTGACAAATAGGCAATATCCCTGTATAAAATACAATCTTACCGCCAGGCATACACCAAGCATTTACAGTCTCATCTTTCACAAGGCTGTACTCCCATTTATAATCTTTTAAATATCCAGGATATCCATTGGCAGTCAACCAACGCTCTGAAGCAGCGGCAATACGTTGCCCCACTTTAGTGATCATTTTGGCATCTGCTGTGCCGGTCACCACCTTATTCTCCTCCAAAAATTGGTCGTACTGCGCGAAAGCAGTTGGAAAAACTTGACTATTTGGATAAAAGTTCAACGTTCGTTGACCCGTAAAGGGATTCGTTTTACACGCCGAGGCAATTAATAAAAGGGCTGCTACCCATAGTATCTTCTTCATGATATTTGTTCTTTTTAAAAAAATGAAAGTACAAAAATTTTAAATCCCCGTTAACTCTAAAACAGTAAATTCTTTGCTCAATTCAATAGAGTTGCTTCCATTTAATTTAACATCTTCAAATGATACCGTTTCGTTGTCCACTTGAATGCTTTTTATTTGAAATGGCAAACCGTGAAACTTCAATTTTATGGTATCATATGAGGTAATAAATGTACCATCCTTAAATTGTTGGATAATCAACTGATCATCTTTTCCCCTTAGCTTAAAGTTCCTAACACTGTACCTTCCCTTTTTGTAATCAAAACCGTCCTGACCATCTTCATAAACTGTAGAATCTTCTATCCCTTTCTTAAAATAAACATCCAAGATCAGTTCTTTAACTACCAGTTCACCAACATATTGTTGCACGGGGTACTTGGGTATTAAAGCACCTTCTTTTATAAACAGTGGGACTTTATCTATATCGGCCACCACCCATTTTTCCTTACCACCCAATACCATTTCATCAGTCCAAAAATTATACCATTTTCCCTTAGGGATATACATTCTTCTCCCTTGGGCATTCGGTTCTTGAACGGGGCAGACCAAGATCTGCTCCCCAAAAATAAACTCATCCGTTCTAAAATGAGTTTGGTGGTCTTCCTGATCAAAATAAACCAGTGACTGTATCATGGGAGTACCTTCTTTACAATACTTCCAGTACATGGTATATAAATACGGTAAAAGTTGATACCTCAACTCAATGAATTTCCTTACGATGTCCGTAACCTCATTATCAAAAGACCATGGCTCTTGGTCTCCATGATCCCCGCTGGAATGCACCCTGCAAAAGGGATGAAAAACTCCCATTTGGATCCATCGTGCAAATAACTCCCCATTGGGTTGTTCCGCAAAGCCACCTATATCGGACCCAACAAAAGACATCCCGCTCATACACATCCGTTGTACCTGCACATTGGCAATCCATAAATGCTCCCAAGTTGCCACATTATCACCTGTCCAGGTAGATGTATAGCGTTGTGCCCCTGAAAAAGCAGATCTTGTGATTACAAATGGCCTTTTGGGATAGGTGAATTTTTTTACCCCTTCATAAGTTGCCCTGGCCATTTGGGTGCCGTATACATTATGAGCCTTCCTATGGCTACAAGGATTACCATCATAGTCATGCCGCACATCCAAAGGAAAGGTTTTGGTGGGCACTTCCATAACCGCTGGTTCGTTCATGTCGTTCCAAACCCCTTTAATGCCTATGTCCGCAATTAATTCTTTATAGAGTCCTGCCCACCATTCGCGAACGTCCGGATTTGTGAAATCTGGAAAATTACATTCGCCTGGCCATACCTTCCCACGCATATAGGGGCCATCACCTCTTTTGCAGAAATAGTCATTTTCCATTCCCTCTTGGTACACCCAGTAATCCTTGTCCACTTTAATTCCTGGATCTATTATTGCCACAGTCTTAAAGCCTTTATCACTTAATTCCTTAACCATTCTTTTAGGCTCGGGGAAATAATTTTTGTTCCAGGTAAAACATCTGAAACCCTCCATATAATCGATATCCAAATAAATGGCATCACAAGGGATTTTAAGGTCCCTAAATTTATTGGCGATCTCCATAACCCTACTTTCAGGAAAGTAACTCCACTTGGATTGATGAAACCCCAAAACCCATAATGGCGGCAATTCTGGTTTTCCGGTGAGATCTGTATATGCTTTGACTACATTAGTGATTTTTGGTCCATAGAAAAAGTAATAGTTCATCTCCCCTCCGTCTGCCCAAAAACTTGTTATATTTCTTCTTTCGTGTGCAAAATCGAAGGTGGTGCCAAAAGAATTATCAAAAAAGACCCCATAGGCCTTATTATTGTGCAATCCCACGTAAAAAGGAATGGCCTTATATAACGGATCTTGATCTTTGGCAAATGCATACTGGTCCATCGCCCAATTTGTAACTCTTTTTCCCTTTAGATTGGAATGCGTTGCCTTGTCGCCCAAACCATAGAAACTCTCCGAAGACTGGGTGATTTTACTCATTTTAACGGTATTACCACCGTACTCGTAATTCTCCTCCCAGTGAAATCCAAGTTCATCTTCATTAATGATATTGCCTTCCAGATCGGAAATCTGTGTTCTTAACGTCTGCTTATCTACCAAAATTTTTAATTTGGCAGTGCTTATCAGATATTCCGTAGGTGTTTCCTCCATTTCCAGCTCGTTGTACCCAGTACTGGCATCTTCGCTGATGGCATAAGAAAAGTCGGGTTCAAAAATATTTTCCGTGGCATATCTAAAACGCAAAGCACTGTCCCTCAGAACGGTTATTTCCAAAATAACGCCATTTTCGGTCGTAAAATATAACTTATCCGCTTCCCTTTTAAAATCTATTATATTGTTAGGGTACAAATTCCCTTTATACTCAAGTTCAGTATTAGTAATCATAACTATTTGGTTTAAACAACACAAAAAATACATTAACGACGAATACTAAAGTGATAGTATTACCTCAATGAACTTTTAGTGGCACATAAATTATTTGATCGATTTATTTAATTATTACTACTCCCAAAGGCGGAATATCCAATTCCATGGATTTCTTATTCCCGTGCCAAGGGATACTTTCCACTTTGAGCGCCTTATTATTAGTACTTCCACTTCCGCCGTACTTCTCATCATCGGTATTAAAAATTTCTTTCAATTTTCCTGTTTTTTGTATTCCTAAACGGTAATTAAGCCTTAAAATAGGGGTGAAATTACAGGCTATGATCAGATCATCTTTTTTATTGACCCCTTTTCGTATAAAGGTAAGAACTGAATTTTCATGGTCGCCATAATCTATCCATTGAAAGCCTTCATCCGTAAATTGTTTTTCGTATAAAGCGGGATGATCACGATATAAGGTATTCAGGTCTTTTACCAATTTCTGGATTCCTGAATGAACATCATATTGAAGTAAATGCCAATCCAAACTGGCTTGAAAATTCCATTCGGAAGATTGACCAAATTCGGCCCCCATAAACAAGAGTTTAGCACCGGGATGGGTAAACATATACCCATATAACAGTCGTAAATTTGCAAAACGTTGCCATTCATCACCCGGCATACGGTACAACAAAGATTGTTTGCCGTACACTACCTCATCGTGAGAAAAAGGAAGCATGAAATTTTCGGTGAAAGCATACGTCATGCTAAAGGTTATGTCGTTTTGATGATGCCTTCTATGTATCGGGTCATTTTTGAAATATTCCAAGGTGTCGTTCATCCAACCCATCATCCATTTCATACCAAATCCCAGCCCTCCAATGCTCACTGGGCGCGAGACCATTGGAAATGACGTTGATTCCTCGGCTATCATCTGTACCCCATTAAAATTTAAGTAAACAGCTTCATTGAGCTCCCTTACAAAAGAAATAGCCTCCAAATTTTCATTGTTGCCGTATATATTTGGTTCCCACTCCCCTTCTTCCCTGGAATAATCCAAGTAAAGCATAGAAGCTACGGCATCTACGCGCAAGGCATCGGCGTGAAACTGGTCTAACCAGAATAGGGCATTGCTAATTAAAAAGGCTCGGACTTCATTCCTTCCGTAGTTAAAGATGAGACTCTTCCAATCTGGATGGTATCCCCTTCTTTTATCAGGGTGTTCAAAGAGATGCGAACCATCGAACATCCCTAATCCGTGTGCATCCTCGGGAAAATGGGACGGCACCCAATCCAGGATTACCCCAATGCCATTTTGATGCAGTTTATCCACCAAAAGTTTAAAGTCTTCTGGGCTTCCAAATCTTGAAGTAGGGGCAAAATAACCGGTTAGCTGATATCCCCATGATGGATCGTAGGGATATTCCATAATGGGCATAAATTCCACATGGGTAAAATTCATCTCCTTCACGTAGTTGACCAAATCAACGGCCAACTCCTTATAGGTCATAAACGAGTTGTCACTTTTACGTTTCCAGGACCCCAAATGCACTTCATATACAGAATAGGGACAATCCAATCCGTTTTTGGTTTCCCTGGTTTCCATCCAATCCTCATCTTTCCAGGTATAGTTCCCTTCCCAAACAACCGAAGCTGTCCTAGGGGGATGTTCGCAGGATCTAGCAAACGGATCTGCTTTTTCTGTAACCATCCCATTATTATTCGAATGAATCTTATATTTGTATAGTGTGCCTTTCCCTGTCCCCGGAATAAAACCCTCCCAAATACCACTGCCGTCCCAACGAACATTCAATTTATGGTCCTGTTGCCAAAAATTAAAATCCCCAACAACATAAACAGCATTGGCAGAAGGAGCCCAAACAGCAAAATAGGTACCCTCTACTCCATCGACTTTCATGGGATGAGATCCTAATTTCTCATAAAGTCGGTAATGTTTTCCTGATCTAAATAAATGTATGTCGAAGTTAGAAAATAGACTATGAGATAGTACGCCTGGCATGGTTTGGTTATTTATCGCAATATAAAACAAGTTTGCTCATTTCCCTTGAGGGACTATAATTTACAACAACTTTTATATTTTTATTGCGTTTATCAAAAAGTGGAACGCTTTTTGAAACCTAGGATAAATGAATACAAAAGAAGGATACGTCCTTGATAAATATAAAAACTTTAAACCGAAAATTATGAAAAAATTTAGTTTAGCATTAGGAACATTTTTGGCCCTTTTTATTATGGCATGTGAAGGTCCGGCAGGACCTCCAGGATTTGATGGATTAGACGGGCAGGATGGCCTTGACGGGGTTAACGTGGTTGGACAGGTATTGGAAATTCAAGGCGATTTTACCGCAGGTAACGACTATTCCATATTTTATGAATTTCCCCAAACCGTGGAAGTTTTTGAATCCGACATTGTATTGGTCTTCATATTATGGGACCAAACAGTGGACAGCAATGGTGAAGCTGTAGATATTTGGAGATTACTCCCACAAACCAGAATATTGAACCAAGGGATTCTACAATATAATTATGACCATACCTTTTTAGATGTAAGTATTTTCTTGGAGTCCGATTTTGATCTGGGCACCCTGGCCCCAGGTGATACGGATGACCAGGTCTTTAGAATTGCAATTATGCCTGCTGATTTTGCCAGTGGTAAATTGGACAGATCCAATATAGCATCCGTGATGCAAACTTTAGGAGTTACAGAAAAAGATATCCAAAGAGTCATAGTGGACTAAACGCCACAATAATACTTCAATAGAAACCCCAAGTCCCGTGAGGAATTGGGGTTTTTTGCTTCCAAATAGAACCAACTTAATAAAACCTTAACGCATTTATTCCCGTAGGTACTTTAAATTTGAAAGGAAGGAAGGATTTTTCCGTCTAAAAAAGAAATTAAAAAATTGTACAATGATCAAGAATTTGGTTCTAATTTTCTGTATTGTCCTAACGGGATGTATAGGAAATTCTCAAGAAAAAAAGCAAGTTACCAATAACGCCACTGAAAATTTTAGCATCGTAAAATCCAAGGAAGAATGGAAAAAAGCGCTTACAGATATGCAGTACTATGTGCTCAGGGAGGCTGGTACCGAAAGAGCTTTTACAAGTGACCTGCTAAAGGAAAAAAGAAAAGGGACTTATGTATGTGCCGCATGTGGCACCCCATTGTTCAAATCAGAGCATAAATTTGATTCAGGAACCGGCTGGCCAAGTTTTGACAGAGCCATCGAAGGCAATGTTGCCTATGATGTGGATTATAAAATTGGTTACAAACGTACCGAAGAACACTGTGCTGTATGCGGAGGGCATTTAGGACATGTATTTGAAGACGGCCCAAGAGAAACAACTGGCGAAAGACACTGTATCAATGGTGCTGCCATGAAATTTGTTCCAGCTAAGTAATTGATGGTTGATAGTTCTTGGTTGATGACAAGAAATTAGTTTCTTGCCGAACATGCTACATTCACGGCCAATGAGAAACTTTTTAATGAATTATTACGATCCTAAACGAGTTAGACATGGATAAAAAATATAGCGTAGAGAAATCTGAAGCAGAGTGGAAATCCCAATTGACGGATGAGGAATATAGAATCTTGCGCAAAAAAGGAACTGAATACCCACACACAGGAAAGTACAATATCCATTCCGAGGATGGGTCCTACCATTGCAGAGCTTGCGACGCCAAACTCTTTGAAAGTCAGCATAAATTTGATAGTGGTTGTGGTTGGCCATCTTTTGACCAAGCCGTTGAGGGAGCTATTGAATACATTCGCGACAATACCCATG
>JBFIGS010000090.1:0-10039 GCA_041602195.1 Sediminicola sp.
CCTATATGTGCACGATGATATACGGGCAGTCTTTTATCCAGGGTTGGAGTCACATCCAGGGCATGAATTGGCCAAAGCGCAAATGAAAGGCTTTGGAGGAATGTTGTCTTTTGAATTGAACAAAGACCTGAACTCCTCCTTGTTTCAAAAGTCCTTACGACTTATTAAATCTTCCATGAGTTTGGCAGGAGTGGAGAGCACCGTTTTATCCCCTACGTTAACTTCCCACTCGCTTTTGAGCGCAGAAGAGCGCGAAAAACAGGGAATAGCCGACGGGTTGATCCGTTTTTCAGTAGGTATAGAAGAGGTAGAGGACCTTATCTCAGATATTGAACAAGCTTTGGAAACGGTAAAAGCAAAGAGCAGAACAGTGCATAGCAACTAAGTATAAATTTAAATTAAAATCTTTGAAACTAGATATTTTAGTATTCGGGGCGCATCCAGATGATGCCGAACTTGGAGCAGGGGCAACTATCGCGAAGGAAGTCGCGAACGGCAAAAAAGTAGGGATCATAGATTTAACAAGAGGGGAGTTGGGTACTAGAGGTTCCGCTGAGATACGGGATGAGGAAGCCGCTGCTGCCGCAAAAATACTTGGGGTTACCGTAAGGGAAAACTTGGAATATGCCGATGGATTTTTCATAAACGATAAAAAACACCAAATGGGCATTATTCAAATACTGAGAAAATATAGGCCAGATATTGTATTGTGCAATGCAATTGATGATCGTCATATAGACCATGCCAAAGGAAGTAGCCTGGTAAGCGATGCCTGTTTTTTGAGCGGCCTGGTAAAAATTGATACTAAATTGGAGGGCAGTGATGTATGGCAAGATGCTTGGCGACCTAAGCAGGTATACCATTATATACAATGGAAAAATTTAAAGCCAGATTTTGTTGTGGACGTAAGTGGCTTTATGGATAAAAAGACAGAAGCCATTTTGGCTTATGGTTCACAGTTCTTTGATCCAAAGAGCGATGAGCCCGAAACACCTATCAGTAGTAAGAATTTTATTGATAGCGTAAAGTATAGGGCAAGAGATCTTGGTAGATTGGTAAATACGGAATATGCTGAAGGTTTCACTGCCGAGAGACATGTGGCCGTTGGCAGTCTAGACGATTTGATCTAGCCGACGTTTTTGTAGTCTTTCTGAGTTTTAGGCAAGGTAAAGTAGAAACAAGTACCATGTTTTAAGGCGCTTTCTACCCATATTTTTCCATTATTCTTTTCTACCATTTCCTTGCAAAGAGAAAGGCCAAGACCAGTACCCTTTTCGTTGTTGGTTCCATAGGTGGTGTAGTTAGAATTGGCATGGAACAACTTATCCTGGGTAACAAAGTCCATTCCGATCCCAGAATCTCTTACAGAAATTTCCCAATGATCGTTTCCTTCCTGGGCATCTATGGTAACCATTCCGTGTTCAGGGGTAAATTTCAAGGCATTACTGATAAGGTTCCTTATAACAATGTCAATTTGGTTGACGTCAGACCAGATAATAGTATTGTCTGAAATCCTATTGATCATTTTTATCGATTTGGTTTCTGCTATTTCTGATAATAGGTTAATGTTATCGGTCACCAGCTCTTCCAATCCAAAAGCACTCGGTTTGGTCACAGCCCCTTTCATTTGCGTCTGACCCCAAGATAGTAGATTGTTCAAGGTAAAGGAGATATGGTCCACATCATCACGCAATTTTGGTATGAAATCCATAAATTCTGATTGTTGTATTTCTCCGACCTTCAACATTCTTAACAGTTCTTGAAGAGCACCTATGGGTCCTCTCAAATCATGGCCTATGATAGAAAATAATTTGTCTTTGGTCAGATTGATCTCATTTAACTGTTTTTCTCTTATTAATAGATCGCTTTTTTGATTCTGCAGTTTTTTGTTTAGTTTTTTCTGAATTTTCTGCCCCCTATGTACCAATAAGGTTATTACGATAAAAATGAAGATGATCCCGATAGCCGCATATACGTAATACCTCTGCTTTGCAAGGGCTTGCTGGTTTTTTAGTATTAGCGTCTCTTGTTCCTTGTCATGATCTACCTTGGTCTTTAACATCGCCAGGCCTCTTTTATTTTCATCCCTTGATAGCGTATCTGAAACCTGTTGATAAATTTCGTGGAACTTTAAGGCTTCGCTATATTTATTTTTGCTTTTGTTGATCCTATAAAGTGTCATGGCACATTTTTGAATGCCTTCAGGAAAATTGATCTTATTGGAAATTTCAAAGGATTCCTGAGCGTATTTTTCAGAAAGTTCAACTTCATCCAAACCGTAATAGGCTTCGGCCATTCCATTTAAAAGGTCAATTTTACCTCGGTCATCACTTATTCTCTTGTGCAATAGGCTGCATTGGTTGTACCAATGTAATGCCCATTTATAATTTTTCTGTTTCAGATAGGTTTTTCCTTTTAGCTCATAGGAATATGCCAACCAATCCAATGTCTGGTGTTTTTCAAAAATTGTAATACTGGCATTCACATTGAACATGGCATATTCAAAATTCCCCATATCCGCATAAATCGAAGCCAGATTACTCATGGACTTTGCAGAATCTATTTCATTGCCTTTTTCTTTATTCAGTTTCTTCCCTTTTTCATAAAAAATGATTGCCTGATCATAGTCTTTTTGAGAGGCATATAAATTGCCCATATTTCCCAATAATCTGGAGTATAACAGAATGTTACCAACTTTTTCTGCCAACTTAGTTCCTTCCAGATAAAGATCGAGCGCTTTCGAATAATCTCCGGCATAGTAATACTCCGTAGCAAATAGATTTATGATTCGGAGCTTTAAATTAGGATCATTGATGTCCTCGGCAATGGCTATGGCTTCCTTGTAATGAGATATAGCCCTATCTGTTTCTCCTTTATTGGAATGGTACGTTCCCATGTTCAGCAAGGATAAACTTTCTCCTTTTTTATACCGGGCTTCCTTACTGAATTTTAAGGCTTGCTTCGTAAGTAAAACAAGACTGTCGGATGGATCAAAAGTTAATTCCCAACCTAACTCATTTAGTAGGTTGATATAGGTAGTATCTGATGTAGTAAAGTTTTTGTTGGCTTTTATGCTATGAAGCGCCTTGGTTAAACTATCCTTAACCTTGTTTTGGGCAACCACCGAAGCAAACATCCCAAAAAGCAGCATCGTACTGATGATAAACTTTTTAGAGACTTTATGACGACTATTAGAAAATGATTTTAATAAGGACATTCCAGTGGTTAAAATAATTTGAGCTAAAACTAACATCTTAACGCGCATAATTCTAATTTATGTTGTGAAATATCAAAAAATGTGTGTTTTTATCGTAATAAACGGTATTTCATCGATATTATATGCTCTTTTAGGTAGTGAGAAAGGTATGGGGCATTATTCTCCAATCCCTTGTAAACTAAGGAAAATTCCTACTAAATACCTACAAAGTGAACGCTAATATTCATATATGGTATTTCTGGCACCATATTTTCGCAAGTGCAGCAACTTAATTTTCCAGTTTAAACCAGCCATCCAATAAATCTGCTGGCAATCAGAAGTTTAATTTGTGGGGAGATATATTTCTTGCTAAAGGAGTATTAAAAATAAAAAAAATGGAATATTTTATTTTGAAAGAAGGTTTTAAAAATTTACATTTGCATCCGCTTACAAATGGTGGTTGTAGCTCAGCTGGTTAGAGCATCGGTTTGTGGTACCGAGGGTCGCCGGTTCGAACCCGGTCTTCCACCCAGAATTACAAGCCTCATCTTCATTGATGGGGCTTTTTTTGTGCGTTAGTTTTTCTTCTTACTATATTACTTCATCCTTTGGCAAAATCAAGCAAAAGCACAAATAAAATGCCTGGCCCTGTGAAAATTAAAAAGCCCCAATTATAGGTAATTGGGGCTTTTTAAATGAATTCAATATCTTATTACATGGCCTTGTCCACAACGATACGGTTTTCACGATTGGCAAGTTCCCAAGCGGTGTAGAAAACTAACCTAGACCTATTCTCTAAGAGGTCGTAATTAATTTTATCAGGCGTATCACCTGGTCTATGGTAATCATCGTGGGTTCCGTTAAAGTAAAAAATGATCGGAATATTGTTTTTTGCAAAATTGTAATGGTCACTCCTATAATAAAAACGGTTAGGATCGTTTTCATCATTATAGGTATAATCGAACTCTATTTTTGAATACTTGTTGTTCACTTCCTCAGACAACTGGTGTAATTCCGTACTCAATTTGTCAGATCCAATTAAATAGAGATAGTTTCTGTCCCCTTCTCTTTTTGGATCAATTCTTCCGATCATATCAATATTCAGATTGGCCACAGTTTGTGGCAATGGAAAGATAGGCTCCACATCTGTATAGTACATAGAACCCAAAAGTCCTTTTTCCTCTCCAGTTACGTGAAGAAATACAACAGATCTTTTAGGACCGTTACCAGCATCCGTAGCTTTTTTGAAGGCCTGGGCAATTTCCAACAATCCTACGGTACCAGATCCATCATCATCAGCACCATTATTGATATCCCCATTTTTACTTATCCCGATATGATCCAAGTGGGAAGAAATAATTATATATTCTTCAGGCTTTTCAGATCCTTTTATGAAAGCGACCACATTTTCTGAGTTCAATTCTATATTGGCACTCTCAATAGATAACGTAACATTCAAAGGCAGTACTTTTGCAGTCTGATCCTTTTCAATGCTTGGCATTAAGGTCTTGGCCATTTTGGCATTGATGAAAAAGCTACTGAAATCTTCCTCTTTGGAATCCTTCAACCCCATTCTTCCTGAATCATTTTTCAGCATATAGTCATACCGCGTTTTAAATCGGGAAAAATTATCGGCATCAAAATATAAAACTCCTTTTGCACCTTTTTCTAAGGCCAATTCCATTCTTTTGCCAATGGATTCCGACATGTTGCTCCAAACCGACTTCTCCTTGGTTCCAGAAAGAACATAGTTGCCGTTTTCAAGGGTAGGTTCACCAGCTTTGATCAAAAGCATTTTACCGGTTACATCCAAACCTTCATAATCCGAATAATTATCTTCTTCAATACCGTAACCGGCATAGACAATTTCATTATAGGTTCCATTTGCTTCCGAGAAGGTCAAGAAGTCTGCTCCCATTGGATAAGATGTTCCATTTATGGAAATGGTTCCCGTAGGCAGTTTGCTCATTTGTAAGGGAACGTTCTGGAAATAGTCCCCATTGGCCTGAGCTGCAGGAATTCC
Organism: Sediminicola sp.; assembly: GCA_041602195.1. Classification (GTDB taxonomy): domain Bacteria; phylum Bacteroidota; class Bacteroidia; order Flavobacteriales; family Flavobacteriaceae; genus Sediminicola. The sequence goes on from JBFIGS010000090.1 coordinate 5,220, forward strand.
CATTTTTTGATATTGGGCCTTTAGGTATTCCACGGCTTTCTTTTGTCCGGGCTGTCCTGTTTCCCGTCCCTCAAACTCATCTGAGGCATAGGTGTAAAGGTGTTCCTTAAGTTCTGCCTCCGTGATGCTCAATGCATATGTTGTTGGGCTTACCTCTTTGATGGCCACTGGGGTAGCCTCGGAAACGGTCTTTTGTGCAGTGTTGCATGCAAAAGCAAGTCCGATTGCTACAAATACTAATTTTTTCATGTTTTTTGTTGTTGTTAATTAACTAGTCCGAACCAAAAATAGTGAAAAGATGGCGAATGCAGATCGTTACTTAACTGTAAATATTTGATTTCTTGAGTTGCTGATATTCCGAGGGTGTAGATCCTTTTAACGCTTTAAATTTTCTGTTGAAATTGGAGATTGAATTAAACCCTGAAGCATCCGAAATTTCTATAATGGAGAGGTCCCTTTCGTTCAAGAGCAGTTGACAGGCATGTTCTATACGCAATTCTATAAGGAATTGAAAAAAGGTCTTGTTTGTCCGCTGTTTAAAAAACCTGCAAAAGGCATTTGGCGTCAAATGTGCAATAGAGGATATGGTATTGAGCGTAATTTCACTTTGAAAATTATGAATCACATAATCAAAGACGGTCCTCATACGTTGACCTTCATTGAAGGATATGGTCTTAGGATAAACAAATTTGGTCAGCACCTTTGTTTTGGCCTGGCATATTTTTTTTAAAAGCTTTAAGAAAAGGAGAAACCTATTGAATTTATCTGTTTCGCTTATTTTACAGATTATCTGGCTGGCCTTTGTTTTTTTGTTCAAAAGTTGGAATCCAGGTTCGGCATTGTGAAAAAAATGTGCAATCTCCTCCAGTTCTGGATTATTAAAAAAAGCTTCTCCAAAAGTCTGTCTGGTAAAAAAAAGGGAAATCATTTTACATGAATCTTTTGCGAGACCGTTATCTTGAAACAAATGGGGGCAATTGCGGCCAATAATAAATATATCCCCTTCTTTAAATTGATGAATACTATCTGCCACAATCAATTTGCCCTGCCCTCTAACAATCAAACTTAACTGTATTTCCTCATGTTGATGTAACTTATCATAAAAGTGAAGCCCTTCGTCAATTTGAAGTACCAGGTTCTCATGAATGGGCTTAGGGATTTTAAAAGGATATACTTTCATAGCAGTTACAAATATGCATATTTAGCATAAATATTTTGTCTAATTTAGACAATTGAGGTAAGATAGTCTCAGCATAGGTTAATATCCTTTTAATTTTTAGAGGTGTATCGATCTATTTTTGTGTGATAATCATAATTAATAACATCATGAATGTAAAATGGGAAGGGGTAATGCCCGCAGTGACTACAAAATTCAAAGCAGATGACTCGCTGGACTTAGATGCTTTTGGGATAAATATTAAGGCACAATTGGATGCTGGGGTGAACGGGATCATCCTCGGCGGAACCTTAGGAGAAGCAAGCACCCTTTCTGATAATGAAAAAAAAATATTGATTGAAGAAACAGTCCGTTTGGTCAATGATCGGGTTCCGGTGATCATCAATATTGCCGAGCAGACCACCAAAGGGGCCATAATTGCCGCTAAAAATGCCCAGACCTATGGGGCAAGCGGTTTAATGATGCTTCCACCTATGCGCTATAAAGCGACTGATTTTGAAACAATGACCTATTTCAAAGAGGTTGCCAACAGTACCAAATTACCCATTATGGTGTACAATAATCCTGTGGACTACAACATTGAGGTTACGTTGGACATGTTTGAGGAATTATTGAAAAATCCAAATATACAAGCGGTTAAGGAGTCTACACGGGATATTTCCAACATTACCAGAATCAAGAATAGGTTTGGGAATAGGCTGAAAATTTTATGTGGTGTGGATACCTTGGCCTTGGAAAGTATTTTGATGGGTGCCGATGGCTGGGTAGCCGGATTAGTGGATGCTTTTCCAGCAGAAACAGTTGCTATCTTTGAGCTGGCAAAAGCCGGCAGAATTAAGGAGGCACTCACCATTTATAGATGGTTTTTACCATTATTGGAATTGGATATCACCCCTCAATTGGTTCAAAATATTAAATTGGCAGAGGTTGCAACCGGGATAGGAACAGAGCGGGTACGTGCTCCTAGACTACCTTTGCAAGGAGCAGAAAGGGAACATGTCTTGAACATCATTCAGGAAGGTCTGAGAACTAGGCCAATTTTACCTGATTATAAATCGCTCAGAAATACTCCTATTTCTAACTAAATGCTAATCAAATAAAAATACAAGGCAAGATATGCTTACTGGAAAAAATTATATTGGGAATAAATTGTCCGCTGAAGGAAAACAGAGTTTTAAGACTTTCAACCCCCAAAAGAATATCGATAACGATTGTGAATTCAGGGAGGCTTCCAATGAAGAGATAGATGCTGCGGTTCGTTTGGCAACCCATGCATTTAAGGAGTACAAAAATGTTTCAGCCCTAAAAAAAGCACAGTTCTTAAATACGATAGCGGACGAGATTGAAGCCGTGGGACAATTACTTATAGATACCTATGTCTCCGAATCTGGATTGCCCGAAGGGCGTGCTGTTGGTGAGCGGGGGAGGACTATGGGCCAATTAAGGGCCTTTGCGACTCTTTTGGAAGAAGGATCCTGGGTTGATGCCAACATTGATACGGCACAGCCAGACCGAGCACCATTGCCAAAAGCCGATATTAGAAAAATGCTACTTCCTTTAGGACCCATAGCTGTTTTTGGATCCAGTAATTTTCCCTTGGCCTTTTCAACCGCAGGGGGTGATACAGCTAGCGCCTTGGCAGCCGGGTGTCCGGTCATTGTAAAGAGCCATCCTATGCATGCCGGTACAGGAGAATTGGTATCCTCGGCAATTCTGAAAGCCGCAGAGAAGACTGGTATGCCCAATGGGGTGTTTTCCAATTTAAACAGTTCGGGAATAGCCGTAGGTCAAGCTTTGGTGATGCATTCCGGAATAAAGGCAGTAGGCTTTACAGGGAGCATAAAAGGGGGGGTGGCCCTATATAAATTGGCTGCGGAACGTAAAGAGCCCATACCGGTGTTTGCAGAAATGGGGAGTATCAATCCCGTGATTGCCTTACCTAGTGCCCTAAAAGAGAAAGGGGATTACTGGGCAAAACAATATGCAGGGTCCATTACCTTGGGAGCTGGTCAGTTCTGCACTAATCCAGGATTGATTTTGGGATTGGAGGATGATGCCTTTAATTCATTTGTTGATCATTTAGGGCAAGAATTGGAGAACATAGAGCCAAGCTGTATGTTGCACCCAAATATTTACAAAGGATATAACGAATCCCAGCAGAGACTCTCAGACCTGGAAGGGACGATTGTAGTTGGGGCCTATGATAAGTCTCTGCCTCCAAATTATGCCCAACAAAAAGTGCTAACTGTAAGAGGAGACCAATTCTTGGCCAACCCAACACTCCATCAAGAAGTATTTGGACCATTTTCTGTGGTGGTAAAATGCAAGGACAAGTCAGAATTAAAAAACATTTTGGAGCACCTGGAAGGCCAGTTAACGGGAACCATTTTAGGAAACAAGGCAGAGTTGGAGGGTTACCAAGACATTGTGGAGGCCTTGACCAATAGGGTGGGAAGAATTATTTTTAACGGTGTACCAACAGGCGTGGAAGTTTGTCCATCCATGCAACATGGGGGGCCATTTCCCGCCTCAACGGATAGCAGATTTACTTCTGTTGGGGTCTCCGCCATAAAAAGATGGTCCAGACCCGTTGCTTTTCAAGATTGGCCCAATGAATTGTTGCCCGAGGCTTTGCAAAACAATAACCCATTGAACCTTATGAGGCTTATCAATGGAACATATTCCAACGCTAAAATCTAAACGGTGCTATGAAATATTCTGGGGTCTTACTTTTCTGTCTAATCTTGTTACAACAGGGATTTGCGCAAAATAAAATGATTGATGCAACAACTTCCCTGCACCAAATCATAGGTAACTATGAGAAACACGAAGGTTACGACAAAAAAGCCTACCCATTGGGGCTCTTTAACAAGGATTATTACAAGGCCGAGGCAGATTTTGCCAATGACCTTCTCTCTGGATTATCGTCACTTACTCTTGAGGACCTTAGCGATACTGATCAGATATCGTATCGGCTGCTTGCATTTGTATTGCAAGATCAAATCGACTTTTACAAATATGAAGGGTATTTAAACCCACTGCTGTCAGATTCTGGGTTTCATAACAATTTAACCTATATGGTGAGACCTTTAACCAGTTATGAACAGGTAAGGGTATATCTTAGAAAGTTAAATGCCGTGCCCAATTATGTCGACCAGCATCTTGTAAACTTGCGGGAGGGCTTAAAAAAGGGAGTGTCTCAGCCAAAAATTATTTTTGAAGGGTATGAATCAACGTTCAACGATCACATTGTTCAAAACTATGAGGACAGTTACTATTATTCCCCATTTAAAAGCCTGCCTAAAGAGCTAACACAAGTACAGGTTGACTCTGTGTTAAAAGCGGCAAAAGATGCGATTACAAACAATGTAACTCCCCAATTTGTGCGTATAAAAACGTTTTTCGAAAAGGAGTACCTGCCGAACACCAGAGAAACCATAGGTGTTTCCGAAACACCTAATGGGGAGGGGTATTATCAAAACAGAATAAACTTTTATACAACCGATACGATATATTCAGCAAATGATATTCATGAAATTGGATTAAGTGAAGTGGCAAGGATCAAGGCTCAAATGGAACAGATTATTGAGGATCTGGAATTTAAAGGAAGCTTTGAGGATTTTTTCCAATTTCTAAGGACCGA
>JBFIGS010000091.1:0-9957 GCA_041602195.1 Sediminicola sp.
AGCAATATCTATTGGATCTAATGGATCTGGATTATCCCGTAATTCCCACCATTGACCATTTGAAGGATTTGGATAAACTCGGTGATCCTACAACCTTTGTAGTAAAACTAAAAAATGGGGCCGACTCCATAGGGATGGAATTCCTGAGCAAGGAGGAAGTACTAAAAATTGATTTAAAAGGTAGATTATTACAACCTTATCTCGATTTTGAGTATGAGGTTTCATTCTATTACCTGAACAATAGTTTTCAATACGCCCTGTACGCCCCAAATAAGGAAAAACGATGGGATTTACAGGAATACTTAGCCACGGATGATGACCTGGCCTTTGCAGATAAATTTGTCCAATGGAACAACATGGAACGGGGCATCGTACGTATAGATGGGTGTAGATTGAAAGACAATTCCCTGTTGTTGGTAGAAGTGGAAGACCTAAATCCTTTCCTTTCCCTAGATACCCTCAGTGAACCAAAAAGGATGGATTTCATAAAAAATTTCATTGATGCCCTGGAGCAATTGTGACCACACCTCAGCAAGCAATATCTGGTTCCGGATTCTAAAAAAAATAGTACCTTAACGTAAAACACCTGCTAAACTTAAGATTCACCTATATGGCTAGAATTGTTAAAAAAAAGAAAGAAGAAATTGGCTTGGCCCCGGACGCCCTATACTTTAGGGGCAAAAAAAAGGCTGAGAAGGTATATTTAAGATTGATCGACTTTGATTCCGACAACTTGGAAGAAAGTGCAATACAGACCGTCAAGCAAGTTTTGGAGTACCAAGAAAAACCAACGGTAACCTGGTTCAATGTAGACGGACTCCACAACATTACGATCATGGAAGAGATTTCCAAAGGGTTCAATATAGACAAGCTTATCCTAGCCGATGTCATGGACACCGAGGCAAGGCCCAAAGTGCATGAATATGCCAATTGCATCCATCTTTCCATCAAAATGTTGCAACAGGATGAGAAGACCCAAAAGATAACAGTAGAAAATTTAAGCCTCATCCTAACGGATAAGGTGCTTATTTCCTTTCAGGAAAAAAAGGGAGATGTTTTTGATCCTGTTAGGGAGCGGATAAGAAACAACAAGAAAAGAATTCGGAATTCTGGGGTCGATTATTTGGCCTTTGCCCTCTTGGATATTGTGGTGGACAATTACATTTACATTATTAGTGTCCTAGGAGATAATATTGAGGCCTTGGAGGAAAAGCTACTGCAAGACCCAAACCAGAGTGTTATAGACGAGATCAATGCGTATAAGCGGGAACTGAATTTCCTACGGAAAAATATCAATCCCTCCAGGGAAATGATCTTGGCCCTCTCCAAAATGGAATCCGAATTTATTGAAGAGACCACCTATGTACATTATAAGGAACTACTGGCGAATGCGAACCAAGCGGCGGAATCCTCCGATAGCTATCGGGAAATATTATCCGACCAGTTGAACATCTACCATACCATGATCAGCAGCAAATTGAACGATATCATGAAGTTCCTGACCGTTTTTTCGGTCATTTTTATCCCCTTGACATTTATTGCAGGGATCTATGGGACCAACTTTGATGTGCTTCCAGAACTGCATTACCAATACAGCTATTTTATCATGTGGGGGGTTATGATCGCTGTGGTCATAGGAATGCTGATCTACTTTAGAAGAAAAAAATGGCTATAATTCACCCTATAGGATGTTATAAATAGATCTCATTTTTTCGACAGATTACTGCTTTACCGCTACTACCTCTATTTCTATTTTGGCATTGGCAGCCAGCCCACTGGCGGCAAAGGTGGTCCGAGCAGGTTTTTTGGTAAAGTATTGGACATATACTTCATTAAAGGCAGCAAAATCCTCAATATTACTTAGGATCACCGTACATTTTACCACTCGGTCCAAATTCATTCCATGGTGTTCCAAAACCGCAGCAATATTTTTAATGACCTGCTCCGTTTCGGCTTTGATACCTCCTTTGACCAAAGTCCTTGTGCCATGATCCATTCCTATCTGGCCGGTCAAAAAGTACATCTTTCCCACAGCTACGGCATCGCTATAAGGGGCCGATTGCCTTTTCTCTTCATGTGACGCATGGAAAACAAGGGTAGATTCCTCTTGGGCATTTAGTGTTGTTACTGAGACCAATGTCAAGGCGATAAGTAGAAATAAACTATTTTTCATAATGTAAAGTGCTTAATTGGCTACCATATTGGTGGTAGCACCCTTTTATGTTCTTTAAAATTAGCCTATTTTTATCAAAAATATATCACATGAGTACCAAAGACGAATTCTTTGCTCACATTGAAGAAGGATACACTACCAAAGGTGACTTTATCACCATGGGTTCTGCCATTTTGGATGGGGAAACCGTAACCAACGCTTTTGTAAAGATCCCGTTAAAAACATTGAACAGGCATGGCTTGATTGCCGGAGCAACAGGAACTGGAAAAACAAAGACCTTGCAGGTTATTGCAGAAAATTTATCGGACAAAGGTATTCCGGTACTCTTAATGGACCTAAAAGGAGATTTGAGTGGACTTGCCCAGCCCAGCCCAGGACATCCAAAAATTGATGAACGCCATGCCAAAATAGGAATACCTTTCGAGGCCAAAGGTTTTCCTGTGGAAATCCTATCTCTTTCAGAACAGGGAGGGGTTAAACTGAGGGCAACGGTTTCCGAATTTGGGCCTGTCCTTCTATCAAGGATCTTGGATCTTTCAGAAACCCAAGAAGGTATCGTGGCAGTGGTATTTAAATATTGTGACGATAACAAATTGCCCTTGTTAGATTTAAAGGACTTCAAAAAAGTGCTACAATACGCAACTGGGGAAGGCAAAAAAGAATTCCAGGACAGCTATGGTAGGATTTCCACCAGCTCTACTGGGACCATTTTACGGAAGATCATTGAATTGGAGCAACAAGGTGCCGAATTGTTCTTTGGGGAAAAATCATTTGATGTAGAGGACCTTGTACGCATCAATGAAGATGGCAGGGGTTACATCAATATCCTGCGCCTTACGGATATCCAAGACCGACCAAAATTGTTCTCCACTTTTATGTTGAGTCTTTTGGCCGAAATATATTCAACCTTTCCTGAGCAAGGGGATAGTGACAGACCGGAATTGATTCTGTTTATTGATGAGGCCCATTTAATTTTCAAAGAAGCGTCAAAAGCGCTGATGGACCAGATTGAAAGTATTGTAAAATTGATACGTTCTAAAGGAATTGGTCTCTATTTTGTAACCCAAAACCCTACGGATGTACCCGATGATGTCTTGGCACAATTGGGACTTAAAGTACAGCATGCATTGAGAGCCTTTACTGCCAAAGACAGAAAGGCAATTAAATTGACTGCTGAAAACTATCCCGATTCTGACTTTTATGACACCAAAGAAGTATTGACCTCTTTGGGTATTGGAGAGGCTTTGATTTCTGCCTTGGATGAGAAAGGAAGACCTACGCCCTTGGCCGCAACCATGTTACGTGCACCAATGAGCCGTATGGATGTGCTTACAGATAGTGAACTTAAATCTATCGTAGACAATTCCAAATTGGTGAAAAAGTATAACGATATTGTAGACCGCGAAAGTGCCTATGAAATACTGAACGAGAAAATTGAAAAGGCGGAAATAGCAGCTGAAAAGGCAAAAGAAAAAGAAGAAAAAGAAACTGTTAGCAGAAGATCTACCAGAAGAAGAACAAGCACAAGACAAAACCCTGTAATCAAAGTACTCACCAGTGCTACATTTATTAGAGGCGTTTTAGGAGTGCTTAAAAAAGTAATGCGTTAAACAACCTATGAAAAACAAGAATATTTTTGCCATGGCCCTAGTTGCCATGACCTTTATACAATGCCAAAAAGCAGATAAGGAATTTTTAATCACCAAAGATAACGTTGGCAAAATAAGCCGAACCACTAAGGTGTCCGACTTAGAAGCGCTTTATGAAAAAGACTCCATTGTTTTGGATACCAACGTTTCCAAATTGACCTCGACCCAGGAAAAGATTCAGGTCTTCGAAAAAGGCGGAGTTCATTTATTGACCTTGACGCCCAACACGGATAGTATTCCCACCATTGAGAATATTAGAATTTACGATCCTCGTTTTGTATCCGATAAAGGCTTAGGGCTACAAAGCACCTTTAAGGACATCAAGGATAACTATACCATTGATAAGATTGTGACCTCCATGAACAATGTGGTCATCTTTTTAAGAGATAGCGACATGTACATCACCATAGACAAAGAGGAATTGCCAGAAAGCCTGCGCTATGCCTATGCAGGTGATATTGAAGCGGTGCAGATCCCGGATGTGGCCAAAATAAAATACATTATGGTAGGTTGGGATTAATTCCATCTACTATGAATGCCATCACAAAGCCTGCAGAGAACCCGACAAAAATTAAGTGATTTCACCTCGAACACGGTCGAAAGGTGGACGAACAAAATACGTAATGAAAAAATACACGGTACAAAAAGCCCCTTTTGTGGTCCCCACAACCGACGGGAAGCTAATAGAAGAACATTTTGGAAGGGCCACCGATGGCAATTCCCAAGTGAGTATTGCCCATATGGTTGCCCCTCCGGGGTGGAGCGAACCTTTCCAAACCCCAGAATTTGATGAGTACACCTATGTCATCAAGGGAAAGAAACAATTTATCATCGATGGGGAAAAAGTGATCCTTGAAGCGGGACAGTCCATAAAAATTGAAAAAAACACCCGTATTCAGTATTCCAATCCATTTGATGTTGCTTGTGAATACATCGCTGTTTGCCTCCCAGCATTTTCCATGGAAAGCGTAAATAGGGAGGATTAGCAGTACAAATGGAAACTATGGAAAAATTGATTTATAAATATTTGGCCCTTGCCTACGGACAATATTTTAATGCCTTATCCTTTGTTTCCAAAAGAAAAGCCGCAGAAAAGGCTTTTATGCTTTACTGTACGCCAAGAAAAGGCAAGGTTTTGCCCCACCAAAAAGAATATTTGGACGGCGCGAAGCACCAAGTAATTAAAGCGGCCAATACCAATATTCAAACGTACAAATGGTCAGGTACAAACGAAACTGTGCTTTTGCTCCACGGATGGGAAAGCAATGTTTTCCGATGGAAAATACTGATTGAAAAATTACAGGAGGACAATTATAATATCATTGCCCTTGATGCCCCGGGTCATGGAAATTCCTCGGGCAATATATTGAATGTACCACTCTATACCGAGTGTGCCAATGAGGTTATTCGCAACTATCAACCTTCCCACGTCATCGGGCATTCCATGGGTGGGATGACCACTATCTACAACCAATACAAGTACCCGAATCCCGGGATAAAAAAATTGGTATCCTTGGGTTCCCCTTCAGAACTGTCGGAAATGATGGACCACTACCAAAATTTGTTGAGTTTCAACGACGTCGTTCTTTCGGGACTGGAAACTTACATAAAAGAGCAATTCGAGATAGAAGTGCAACACTTTTCTGCTGCCAGATTTTCGGAAAGTATAGCCCAGAAAGGATTTATCGTTCATGATGAACTTGACTTGATAGCCCCTTTTTCCGCGGCCGAAAAAATCCATGGCCAGTGGAAAAACAGTTCCCTTTTAAAAACTTCAGGTTTAGGGCATTCCCTTCATCAGGAAGAAGTGAACCAAAAAATAATTGACTTCCTCAAGTCATAAAAATCATTTATTTTTATCAAAAAAAAGTCGCTATGTCCAAAGTAAACCCATTTCACATTGCCATCCCCGTTCATAACCTAGATGAATGCCGAACCTTTTATAGGGATGTCCTGAATTGTGAGGAAGGCCGTAGTAGTGACCATTGGGTTGATTTTAGCCTTTTTGGCCATCAGCTGGTGATACATTACAAACCGAAATCTAAAGAGGAATCATTGCATACCAATCCCGTAGACGGCAAGGACGTTCCTGTCCCACATTATGGGGTGGTTTTGGACTGGGACCAATTTGAGAATTTTGCTGAGGATTTAAAATCCAAAAAAGTTGAGTTTGTCATTGAGCCCTATATCAGGTTCGCAGGCCAAGTGGGCGAACAGGCGACCATGTTTTTCTATGATCCGGCAGGCAACGCTTTAGAGTTTAAATCTTTTAAAGATATGGGGCAGTTATTTGCAAAATAATCTGGATTCACCCTCTACAAGCCATAGCTTTTTTTATAATCAACCTTACAGGAATTTTTCAAAACACACACTGTTTTCAATTCCGGCATACTGCCCATAATTGGGAATGATTTGATATCCATTCTTGGTATAGAGGGCTATTGCCTCTGGTTGTCTTTTTCCCGTTTCCAAAACACATTTTTGGTAGCCCAAATCCCGTGCCCAATTTTCCAATGCGGACAATACCTTAGTAGCAATCCCTTTACCTCTTTTTTCTGGAGTCACGTACATGCGTTTTACTTCCATGACATTTGGCTCAAATTCCTTAATGGCCCCACAGGCCACGGGAATATCCTTTTCATAGGCGACCAACGCATATTTAATAAGATGTAGCTTATTGAATTGATCATAAAACGAATGTTCTTCCCCGTCCCTTTCGGCCAAATCCGCATCCAGAAATTCCACAAGCTTTTTAAAGTCGGGCTGAGAGGCATCGGTTTTAATTATGCGAATCATAGGATTTTTATTATCTCACTATTTATAACGCCAGCTGGTCAGATCGGCACCTTGTGGAGCGCTCTCAGCAATGCGTTTCATTATTTTGGGCACATACATGGTATTGTACCGCAAACGGCTAATATAATTGGGCTGGTCCGGGTCCCCATTCCAACAATGCTCCGCCCTATCTCCATAAGCTACTTCCCCCTCATAATAAGGATCTGTGGTACTTTCTAAAAAGTCCTCCATCAGATACACGGCATTGTTCAAATAGTAATTGTCCATATCACCACAATAGATATGTATTTTCCCCTTCAATTTATCTCCCAATTTGTCCCAATCGCGCTCCATAATATAACGAAGGTCATAGTTTTCCTGCCAGTATTTGGTCACATCTGCATTAATATCCCCACTCATTTTATCCCATAAGCGAACTGGATATCCATCTTTCCCTTGTGGAGAATACGTTGCCTCCCAAATATCCCATTGCTGTCCAGACCTTGACTTATCCCCTAAGACCAGCTCCAGGTGATTCCCTTCCCGCAAGGTAGATTGTATTTGGCCTAGGTTATCTCGATGGGCAGGTACCTCCAATTTTTTGAAGTTGCTGTCATAGTAATAAGCATTTTTATCCTCATAGATATTAGTTAGGCAATAGGCCCTGAAATCAATGGGGTCTGGACAAGCAGCAAAACACCCATTGTATTCATCAGGATACTTTACCTGTACCGCCAAGGCCTCCCAACCTCCCGTAGAACCGCCATAAAGAAAACGGGACCAGCCTTCGCCCATTCCCCTAAACTTCTTTTCAATATGCGGGATCAGCTCATAGGTAATGGCGTCCCCGTAAGGGCCTTGACTGGCTGAATTCACCGCATAGGAATCGTCATAATAAGGCGTTGGATGCTGAATTTGGATGATAATGAACCTTGGGAAATCTGGTTCGTTCCAACGCTTATAAAAATCGTAGGCCTCCTGTTCTTGTATAATATTATACCCTTCAACATTGAACCTTGGTGAATATTCTGGTTTCATATTGGGGTCTGGGGGTGTGGTGCTAAAACCTCCAAAGTCACTCGGGAAGTGCCCGTGAAAGATCATCAACGGATACTTGGCCTCAGGGTGCTCCTCAAATCCTTTGGGTAACAATATATGGGCGCCCAAGTACATATCCCTCCCCCAAAAGTTGGAGAGTTTCTCAGATTTTAATTTGATGTGCTTTATCCATTCCGTGTCCTTTGGCTCTTCTATTGGAGGAATGATCTGGTCCATTTTGATATTTATATCCAGAATCCCTTTTTCGGTGATGGTTACCTTTAAGGGCTTGCTATAAATATTGCCCGGAGATCTGTTCCATTTCTGGCCTTCCCCATTGTCCATTGGCAATTTTACGGTCTGTCCCGTAGACAAATTGAAAGTTTCATACTTGTGCAATAGTGCTTGTACATAATAATCCCCTGGTGGGATATCTGCCATACTCCCTATCGGAAAACCAAAGTCCTCCCCATTGAAGACTACTTTATCATTGGGTGCCATTCCATCCACATTTCTTCCATAGATCAATTGGGCCTTAAGACCATCATTAATTTGAAATCGCGGTTCTGTTTGGTCATTATCTGCCAGCATCAACAATAATCTACCGTCCATTTTCTCCGTTCCAACTGCTTCAGAAAAAGATATTGTTACGGCTATGGGAGTGGATACCTCCTTGTTTGATTGACAGGATGCCATGCAAACGACGGCAATAAAGAGAAAAATTCTTTTCATGGTTTGGAATGGATATATTTAGAGAAAAGATACTCATTTCCCGGTTATAATCAAACCCCATAAGCAATCCTTCGGGCCAAAGGACAATGTGTTGAATGTACCTCTCCCGCTCAAGGATGGCAATCCAGTTGGTTATAAGAAAAATTGTTTTTAAACGTTATATACCCTAAAAAGGACTAGGTTTTGATACCTACTAAATTTCTGGTCTATGAAAAAAGCATTAGCCGTATTCTTGGTGTTTGGCAGCATCATCGCCATGAGCAGTTGTGATTATGACGACAGTAATGATATCGATGTGTTAAACCCCTACGACACTGTCCAAGGGGCAAACTATGAAACAAAAATGCCCCAATAAATTGGGGCATTCATAAGTCGTTATATTATTTTCTTCCTCTGTGGCGTTCCCTTGCCAATAAGGTGTTCTTTAGCAGCATGGCAATGGTCATAGGCCCTACCCCACCTGGTACGGGGGTAATGAAGGATGCTTTTTTGCTCACGTTTTCAAAATCCACATCCCCAGTAATATAATATCCTTTTTCCTTGGTATCATCTGCTACACGGGTAATTCCCACGTCGATGACCACAACATCATCCTTCACCATTTCTGCCTTTAAGAAATTAGGCACACCAAGGGCCGAAATAATGATATCTGCCTGAGATGTTATTTGGTTGATATTTTTAGTGTGACTATGGGTCAAGGTTACCGTGGAATTCCCTGGCCATCCTTTACGGCCCATAAGGATGCTCATAGGGCGACCAACAATATGGCTTCTGCCTATCACAACTGTATGCTTTCCTTTGGTATCCACATTATAACGCTCCAATAATTCCAAAATCCCAAAAGGAGTCGCTGGAATAAAAGTGCTCATATCCAATGCCATTTTACCAAAATTCATAGGGTGGAATCCGTCCACATCCTTATCCGGGTCTACGGCCAACAATACTTTTTGTGTATCTATCTGTGGAGGTAATGGAAGCTGTACGATAAAGCCGTCGATATCGTCATTTTCATTAAGTTCCCCTATCTTTTTTAGCAACTCAAGTTCAGAAGTGGTACTTGGCATTTTTACCAACGTGGATTCGAAGCCAACCTTTTCACAAGAACGCACCTTACTACCCACATAGGTTAGACTGGCCCCATCATTACCAACGATAATTGCTGCCAGATGCGGAACCTTCTCCCCACGCTCCTTCATTTTGGAAACCTCAACGGCAATTTCCTCCTTAATCTGATTGGAAACTTTCTTTCCGTCCAATAGCTCCATAGTATTTTTTTTAGGTATTAGTTTTTTAAATCAGGGTTCAATTACTTCATCCCCTTCATGGCACCCATCATCTGCATCATCTTTTTACCGCCACCGCCTTGCATCATCTTCATCATCTTGCTCATCTGGTTAAACTGTTTCAATAGTTGGTTCACCTCCTGTACCGTTCTACCACTCCCTTTAGCAACACGTATTTTTCTGCTAGCGTTCAATACGGCAGGATTGGCACGTTCATCGGGGGTCATGGAATGTATGATGGCCTCAATATGTTTGAAGGCATCATCATCTATATCCAACCCTTTAAGGGCCTTTCCGGCTCCAGGGA
>JBFIGS010000092.1:0-9956 GCA_041602195.1 Sediminicola sp.
GGCTGATAATCTTTCCAACGAGGAATTTGATATTGAAAGGGCATTGCGCCCCATTTCCTTTGACGATTTTACGGGTCAGGAACAAGTTCTTGAAAACCTTAAGATTTTTGTTCAGGCCGCCAATTTAAGAGGAGAGGCCCTGGACCATACCTTGTTTCATGGTCCTCCTGGTTTGGGGAAGACCACCTTGGCCCACATTTTGGCCAATGAGCTGGGGGTTGGAATAAAAATGACATCAGGTCCCGTGCTGGACAAGCCTGGGGATTTAGCAGGTTTATTGACCAACTTGGATGAAAGGGATGTTCTCTTTATAGATGAGATACACAGGTTAAGTCCGATCGTAGAGGAATATTTGTATTCCGCCATGGAGGATTATAAGATAGATATTATGATAGAATCGGGACCCAATGCCCGATCTGTGCAAATCAATTTGAATCCTTTTACCCTTATAGGCGCCACCACCCGTTCAGGGTTATTGACAGCGCCCATGCGCGCCCGATTTGGAATTCAGAGTAGATTACAATATTATTCCACAGAACTGCTTTCTACCATCGTGGAGCGAAGTGCAGAGATTTTAAAGACCCCAATCACCCAAGATGCTGCCATCGAAATAGCCGGAAGGAGCAGGGGAACCCCTAGAATTTGCAACGCCCTTTTAAGGAGAGTGCGGGATTTTGCACAAATTAAGGGCAATGGAAAGATAGATATGGAAATTTCGCGCTTTGGCCTAAAGGCATTACATGTGGATGCCCACGGTCTGGACGAAATGGACAATAAAATATTGACGACCATTATAGATAAATTTAAAGGAGGTCCTGTAGGGATCACCACCCTGGCTACAGCAGTTTCTGAAAGTGCTGAAACCATAGAAGAGGTGTATGAGCCTTTCTTGATTCAACAGGGCTTTATCATGCGTACCCCTAGAGGTAGGGAAGTTACAGAATTGGCCTATAAACATTTGGGAAGAATCAAAGGGAGTGTCCAAGGCGGACTTTTTTAATCATTACCGCACCTAGTAGTTCATAGTTGGTGTTTATGCTCAAGGTCCCGTAATCAAAAGAACATTTTGAAGTTAATATCCAGGTTTCAAGTCTTAAAGAATGCAAGGAGAATTCTAAAAAATCCCTTGCCCTTTCACCATGAAAATTTTGAGGCCCATGGGGATTCTTTCAAAGTTCAATTAACCACCAAGGAAACGGTTCTTTTTACCAGAAATCCAGGGCTTATAAAGCATATTCTACAAAAGCAGCATAAAAAATTCGAAAAATCACCGCTTCAAACGGTAGATCTTGCCAAATATATTGGTCATGGCATCCTAACATCCACTGGAGAACATTGGCGGGTCCATAGGCGAATGGTACAGCCAGCATTTCACAAAAAGAAGCTTCACAATTTAATGGGAGTCATAAGGGAAGCAATACGGTTTGAACTGCAGCGCATAAAACCCAATTTAGAACAGGATATATTTCCCCTTATGGGGGACCTCGCATTTCAAGTGGTAGCAAAATCCCTATTTAGCAGTACCGACATCAGGGAGAAAATGTCCCAATTGCAACATATTACGGAAGCGAATCAGCGGATGCTGATCAAGGAAATGCGACAGCCCTATTTGCGATGGTGGTATAGGTTAAGTGGCAAAATAGACAGGCATTTGGCCTTGGCGAAGGAAGGACAAAAGTTGCTCCTGGAAATTATAGAGGAAAGAAGAGCTTCCGGCCAGGAAAAAGACGATCTCCTGGATATGCTTCTTAAGGCGCGTTATGAAGATGGGTCGCCCATGTCCGACGCACAATTGATCGATGAAGTGTTGATACTTTTTACCGCAGGCCATGAGACTACCGCAAATGCCCTCAGCTTTACATTGTTTCTATTGGCAAGCCACCCAGAAATCCAGGAACGGGTTCATCAGGAAGTTTCTAAGGTAGACTTTGAGGATGCCGAGACGGATCTCATGCAGGGTGCCATGCAGCTGCAGTTTGTAAAACAGTGTCTGGAAGAGGCCCTACGTTTGTATCCGCCAGCCTACGTGATAGATAGGATTGCCACAGAAGATGATTCTTTTGAGGGCATATCCCTACCAAAGGACACCCTGGTTTTAATGTCAGTTTACGAACTACACAGATATGCCGACTTTTGGGAGGAACCTTCCGAATTTATACCCAGTCGATTCAATACTAAGGATAAGAAGGATTATAGTGATTATTACTATCCTTTTGGGGCAGGGCCCAGGATGTGCGTGGGCAATAATTTTGCTATGTACGAAATGATCCTGGCAGTAGCTGAAATCATTAAAAAATACAAAATCAAAACCTCTTTGGAAAAAGTGGAAATCAATCCATTGATATCTTTGAAGCCAAAGTGCGTACCTTTATTGTTTGAAGAACGATAATTGATTTGGGCAATATTCAAAAACATACCGATCTAATAAAAGCCGAAGCCAAAAGGCTCGGTTTCTTGTCATGCGGCATATCAAAAGCCGAATTTTTGGAAGAAGAAGCACCGAGACTGGAGCAATGGCTCAACAAGAATATGCATGGCGAAATGGGGTATATGGAAAACCATTTCGACAAACGATTAGACCCGAGATTACTGGTTGATGGCGCCAAATCCGTTATTTCATTGTTGCTAAATTATTATCCGCAGGAAGAACAAAACGACGATAGTTATAAGCTCTCAAAATACGCCTATGGACAAGATTACCATCATGTCATAAAGACCAAACTGAAGTCGCTCCAAGAATTTATCACCCAGGAAATAGGGGAAGTGAACGGGAGGGCTTTTGTAGATTCCGCACCCGTCTTGGATAAGGCATGGGCGGCAAAGAGCGGATTGGGATGGATAGGAAAACACAGTAATTTATTGACCCAACAAGTGGGATCCTTCTATTTTATAGCCGAGCTGATTGTCGACTTGGATCTGGAATATGACTCAAGAGTAACGGACCACTGCGGTACTTGTACCGCTTGTTTGGATGCGTGTCCCACACAAGCCATTGTGGAGCCTTACGTGGTGGACGGCAGTAAATGTATCTCCTATCTTACGATAGAATTAAAAAATCAGATACCGTCCGATTTTAAGGGAAAAATGGACGATTGGATGTTTGGCTGTGATGTTTGCCAAGATGTATGCCCCTGGAACAGGTTCTCTAAATCCCACAACGAACCCCTTTTTAATCCACATCCAGATCTATTGTCGATGACAAAAAAAGACTGGGAAGAAATTACCGAGGACGTCTTCAACAAAGTATTCCAAAAATCAGCAGTGAAACGAACCAAATTTTCTGGATTGACAAGGAATATTGATTTTCTGAAATAAAACAGCGGACCACTACATCGTTTTCGCAAAGTAAATTTTGATTTTATTTTTAAGTTTTTTTTAAGAAGGAACTAATTATACTATATTCGGGGACTGTAGGTTTTGTGAATTCCTCAAGAATTGCCCAAGAAACTTAACAAATCATAATAACAGTATCATTGTTTGTCTGCGAACAAAGAGACTGAAAACGTAACATATTTTAGTGAACATGGATAAGATTTTGACAATGATAAAAAAGCCGAAATTGAGTTTTTGGCAGATCTTTAATATGAACGTGGGTTTTTTGGGTATCCAGTATAGCTTTGGATTACAACAAACCGCCATCAACCCTATTTTTCTATTCCTGGGTGCATCAGAAGAAATGCTCCCTATTTTGAATATTGCAGGTCCAGTGACCGGTTTGATCATTCAGCCTATTATTGGTGCCATGTCAGACAAGACCTGGTCTCCAAAATGGGGTCGGCGTAAACCCTACTTTTTGATCGGCGCCATTATTGGTAGTTTGTGCTTGTTCGCATTTCCGTCCAGTCCCGCCTTATGGTTCGCAGTAGGGCTATTATGGATACTGGATGTGGGTAACAATATGGCCATGGAACCATACCGTGCTTTTGTTGGTGATAAATTACCGGAAAAGCAATTGAGTCTTGGTTATCAAATGCAAAGTCTTTTTGTGGGTGCCGGAATTCTTTTGGCTATGGGATCAATTGTATTGTTCCAATATATTTTCGGGGCCGAAACCGTTGAAACAGCAGGAAAGATTCCTAAATGGATTTATTATTCGTTTTATATAGGGGGAATGCTCTCTATTACGACCATATTATGGTCTGTATTTAAAACCCCTGAAATTCCACCGACTGCGGAAGAACTTGCTGAAATCAATGAAACCAGGGCAAAACCAATAGGCCAACGTATTGCAAAACCTTTTGCGGAAATTGTAAGCGCTATAAAGGAGATGCCGCTATTCATGTGGAAGCTCGGTGCAGTCTATCTTTTTCAATGGTACGCGTTATTCGTATACTGGCAGTACATAACTCCTCTCTTCATGCTCACCATGGATTATGGGATTTCTGAAGCTGCTTCGCAATCGGCCCAAATGAGTCTAACGTATAACATTGTCACCATGATCGTTGCCTTGGCATTGGTCCCTTTGACTTTGAAATTTGGGGGTAAAAAAGTGTACTCCATAAGTTTAGTGGGCGTGGCATTGGCACTATTCTCCATTCCTTTCATTGGTGATCCAAAATTGGTGCTTGTTCCAATGGTATTATTTGGTATCGGATGGGCGGCGATGATGGGCATACCATATACCATGGTCTCCAAAGTGGTTCCACAAGAAAGACGTGGGGTTTACATGGGTATTTTGAACATGATGATCGTTATTCCCATGGGAATTGAAACGTTGACATTTGGTCCCATCTATAAATATCTCTTGGGCGGAAATGCTGTAAACGCTATCCTTTTTGCTGGGGTGTTTTTTATTATTGCCGCTGTGCTGGCGCTGAGATTAAACGTTTCACGAGCCAAAGAATCCGTTGAGGCATAATATTTAATTAGATAATACTTTTATCCTACAGTCTGGGAAGCTCATTTTGTTTGGATAAAACTAGGATCTTTTTACGCTTTTATAAAGATTACCTTTAAATTTGATTTTTTAAATCACATTTATATGAGCAAAGAAAAAAGGAGAAGGGAAGCTTTGGTCTATCACGCCAAGCCACAACCTGGTAAGATAAAGATTGTTCCTACGAAACCTTATGCGACACAGCGAGATTTAGGTCTTGCATATTCCCCTGGTGTGGCGGAACCTTGCTTGGAAATTGCAAAGGATAAGGATAACGTTTATAAATATACAGCCAAAGGAAATATAGTTGCGGTCATTTCCAATGGAACCGCAGTTTTGGGATTGGGAGATATAGGGCCAGAGGCCTCCAAGCCAGTTATGGAAGGTAAATGTCTTC
Organism: Sediminicola sp.; assembly: GCA_041602195.1. Taxonomy (GTDB): domain Bacteria; phylum Bacteroidota; class Bacteroidia; order Flavobacteriales; family Flavobacteriaceae; genus Sediminicola. The sequence continues at coordinate 5,274 of JBFIGS010000092.1, forward strand.
TGTTTAAAATTTTCGCGGATATCGATGGTATAGATATTGAGATTGATACCAAGGACGTGGACAAATTTGTAGAGACCGTTAAGATGATAGCCCCAACTTTTGGCGGAATCAATCTTGAGGATATCAAGGCTCCTGAAGCCTTTGAAATTGAAAGAAGGCTAAAGGAGGAACTGGATATTCCTGTAATGCACGATGATCAGCATGGAACAGCAATTATTTCCGCTGCCGCTTTACTTAACGCTCTTGAGATCACCAAAAAGAAAATAGAGGACGTACGTATCGTCATCAGTGGTGCCGGCGCTGCGGCCGTTTCCTGTACCAAATTGTACAAGGCCTTCGGAGCCAGTGGTAAGAATATTGTAATGCTCGATAGCAAAGGGGTAATCCGCAGTGATAGGGATAACCTAACAGGAGAGAAACTAGAATTTGCGACCGACAGAAAGATTGACACCTTGGAGGAGGCGATGGTAGATGCCGATGTTTTTGTAGGGCTTTCCATTGCCAATATCGTAAGTCCAGAGATGTTGTTGTCCATGGCCAATAACCCTATCGTTTTTGCAATGGCCAATCCAGATCCTGAGATTGCCTATGAAATAGCATACAAGACGAGGGAAGATATCATCATGGCCACAGGAAGGTCAGATCATCCTAACCAAGTTAACAATGTGCTTGGATTCCCATTTATCTTTAGAGGGGCGTTAGATGTAAGGGCCACCAAGATCAATGAAGAAATGAAAATGGCGGCGGTTAAGGCATTGGCCGAACTTACAAAGGAGCCTGTTCCAGAACAGGTGAATATAGCCTATGGTGAAACTAGGCTGACCTTCGGGAAGGATTATATTATTCCAAAGCCATTTGACCCAAGACTTATTTCAGAAATCCCACCAGCAGTAGCAAGGGCAGCCATGGAGAGTGGTGTGGCCAAAATGCCAATTGAGGATTGGGATAAATATAAGGAAGAACTCTTGCAACGATCCGGAAATGATAATAAGGTGGTTCGTTTGCTACATAATAGGGCAAAATCCAATCCGAAGAGGATTGTATTTGCCGAGGCAGATCATTTGGATGTATTAAAAGCAGCGCAGATCAGTTATGACGAGGGGATCGCCATTCCTATCTTATTGGGTAGAAAAGAGGTTATCCTGGAGCTTAAAAAAGAGCTGGAATTTGATGCAGACGTGCCTATTATAGATCCCAATAGCGACGAATCCAGTGCTACTAAAGATAAATATGCACTAAAATATTGCGAATCAAGGAATAGAAGTGGCGTAAGCCTATACGGAGCTCGCATAAAAATGCGGGAGCGTAATTACTTTGGCGCCATGATGGTAAGGGAAGGGGATGCAGATGGAATGATCTCTGGATACTCAAGGGCCTATCCAACCGTGGTAAAGCCCATTTTTGAAGTTATTGGTAAGGCCTCGGACGTGAAGAAAGTTGCTACCGTGAATATTATGATCACAGATCGTGGACCCTTGTTTTTAGCCGATACCGCCATTAATATAGATCCTAATGGGGAAGAATTGGCAGAGATAGCGAAGATGACCGCAAACGTGGCAAAAACATTCGGATTTCAACCCGTGATGGCCATGTTGTCCTATGCCAATTTTGGTTCTTCCAATCATCCAAATGCAGCAAAGGTAAAGCAGGCGGTCAAGATTTTGCACGAATCAAATCCTGATTTGGTCGTAGATGGAGAAGTACAGATCGATTTTGCTTTGAACAAGGAATTGCACCAAAGCAAGTTCCCATTTTCCAAACTGGCAGGGAAGAACGTCAATACCTTGGTATTCCCTAACTTGGAATCGGCGAACATTACGTATAAGCTCCTGAAGGAATTGAATAAGGCAGATTCTATTGGCCCAATAATGGTTGGGTTGCGTAAATCTGTCCATATCATGCAATTGGGGGCCAGCGTTGATGAAATTGTCAACATGTCCGCTGTAGCCGTTGTGGATGCGCAAGAAAGAGAAAGAAGAAAGAAAGCAAAATCTGAGGCTAAATAAGCAACATTTATGGTGACCCATCTAAAGGGGAAATTAGTTGAGAAAAATCCTACCCACGTAGTCATTGAGTGCTCAGGGGTAGGATATTTTGTTAATATTTCCTTACATACATATTCCAAAATTGGCGATTCGGAAAGCATCATGCTTTTTACCCATTTACAGGTGAAGGAAGATTCGCATACCTTGTTTGGATTTGCCGAAAAATCTGAACGTGAAATATTTAGACTTTTATTGTCTGTTTCGGGAATAGGATCTAGTACGGCACGTACCATGTTATCCTCCTTGTCACCCGGTCAAGTTAGGGACGCAATTGCTCTTGGTGATGTCCCCACAATACAGGGAATAAAAGGGATTGGAGCAAAAACGGCCCAAAGGGTAATCTTGGATTTGAAGGATAAAATTCTCAAAATTTATGATATCGATGAAGTTTCGGCTACTTCAAACAATACAAACAAAGATGAAGCGTTATCAGCATTAGAGGTTCTTGGATTTGTCCGTAAACATGCAGAAAAAGTGGTGGATAAAGTTTTGGGTCAAGATCCCTCACTAAGCGTCGAGAATATTATAAAACTGGCGCTTAAAAATTTGTAAAAAGTTTGAAAACAGGGGCAAAATCATTTCTTTCATCTTTTCTATTTAAGCTTTCACTAATTGGTGTCATTTTTATGACGACCCTACAAACTAGTTCCGCACAAGAAACGGAAGAGCAAGAAGTAGATTCTACAAAAACAGGAGTAGCCCTTGGGAGACTTTTGATGAAGGACCCCAATAGTATAGTTGCTAAGTATACCTATGACCCCAAAATGGACCGTTATATTTATACGGAAAGTGTGGGGAAATACGATATCAGCTATCCGATCATTCTAACTCCGGAACAGTACCAGGATCTGGTAAAAAAGGAGGATATGAAATCCTATTTTAAAGAAAAAAGGGATGCCTATTCAGGAAAGAAAGCTGGAAGTGAGGAGGCTCGCAAAAACCTACTCCCCAACTTTTACGTCAACAATAATTTTTTTGAATCTGTATTTGGGGGCAATACCATTGAGGTGATCCCGCAGGGTTCCGTCGCCATGGACTTGGGTGTCATTTGGCAAAAGAACGACAATCCAGCACTTTCCCCCCGAAATCGTACCAACCTATCCTTTGATTTTGATCAACGTATAAGTTTGAGCATGTTGGGTAAAATTGGAGAGCGTCTGCAGGTTACCGCCAATTATGATACCGAGGCCACTTTCGATTTCCAAAATCTGGTGAAGTTGGATTATACGCCCACAGAGGATGATATTATCCAATCCATTGAAGTTGGAAACGTGAACATGCCATTGAACAGCTCTTTGATCACGGGGGCTCAAAGTTTATTTGGGGTGAAAACGAAGTTGCAATTCGGAAAGACCAGTGTAACTGCGGTTTTTTCAGAACAACGCTCACAAAGTAATACCGTAGTAGCACAAGGTGGGGGAACATTGAACGATTATTCCCTATCCTCGCTCGACTATGATGAGGACAAGCATTTTTTTATATCCCAATATTTTAGGGACAACTACGATAGAGCCTTGGAAAATTACCCGTACATCAGAAGCCAGGTACAGATTACCAGGCTCGAAGTATGGGTGACCAACAGAAGCCAGCAGACTTTAAATGTGAGAAATGTTGTAGCCTTACAGGATCTTGGGGAGGCTGTGCCTTCCAAAACAAGAATAGGTAGGCTCAACGGTAACCCACCAGGGTTTTATAATTCCTCTTCAGCTGGAGATTTGCCAAGGAACAATGCCAATGATTATGATCCGGCCTTGATAGGCAATGGAGGTGCATTGACCCCACAGGTAAGGGATATAGCCACCGTGGATAACGGATTTAATATACCGGGTTATGATGTGAACCAGGGGTTTGATTATGCCATCTTGGAGAATGCACGGAAATTGGAAAATGGAAGGGACTACCAGTTCAACACTCAATTGGGGTATGTTTCTTTGAACCAACGTTTGAGCAATGATGAGGTTTTGGCCGTTGCATATCAGTATACGTTCAATGGAGAGGTTTACCAAGTGGGTGAATTTGCCAATGGGGGAATAGATGCCACCTCCGTTTCCTCGGGAGCACAAAGTCCGGCAGTCAACAATAATACCTTAGTCCTAAAACTATTAAAAAGTAATATCACCAATGTAATAGATCCTATTTGGGACTTAATGATGAAAAACATCTATTCCACAGGTGCTTTTCAGTTGAGCCAGGATGATTTCAAATTGAACATTTTATATTCAGATCCTACGCCAAGAAATTACATTACCCCGGTAGATAACTCTCCAGGAGCCGGATGGCCCAATACGCCCAAGCCGTTGGAAGAACGAATTCTTTTGGATGTTTTTAATCTGGACCGATTGAATACATACAACGATGTCCAAAGCGGGGGGGATGGTTTTTTTGATTTTGTACCCGGGATTACGGTCGATACCCAATCGGGAAGAATTATTTTCACCAAGGTAGAACCCTTTGGCGAATATTTATTTGAAACGTTGGGAGGCGGTACCTATGACGTTAATGATGGTCAGGGATACAATGTGAACCAACAGAAGTATGTCTTTAGGAATATGTATGCCCTTACCAAGGCAGCAGCACTTCAGGACGCAGATAAAAACAAGTTTATCCTAAAAGGTCAGTATAAATCTGAGGGGAGTAA
>JBFIGS010000093.1:0-9905 GCA_041602195.1 Sediminicola sp.
CCAAGGGCATAGGAGAGGTGCCCATCACCCAAATGGCCACGTTTAGCGTGTGGAAGAACAAGGAATCCCTTATGGAGTACGCTTATGGCAGTAAGGAGCATAAAAGTGCCATACAGCAGACCAGACAATTACAATGGTACAAGGAAGAATTGTTTTCGCGTTTTCAGCCCTATCGTTCTTTGGGTACCTGGAATGGAAAACAGCAGTTGCCCGAACTATCCGAAAAATAGAAAGAAGTAACCAAAAAAGACCAATTGGGCGATGTACAAATGCAGGGAGAATTTTAGGTTCCCTTCCTGTTTTAAAAAATGTAAGATCATCTGAAAGATTACCGCTAAGGCAAACCAGGTCGTATAATTTTCTAAAGGTGCAGCTCCGCCTTCAAACGCCCAAAAGTCGAAAATAGGAGCACTGTGTTCCATAAAAAAATCGAGCAAGACCATCAATCCGGCGGCTAGTACAATTTTAACTGGAGCGTTGGAGGTTATTTTAGTGGCTAGCGTTGCACAAATAAAAGTGAGGATGCCCCAATAGATACCTATTAAATAGGGAACTCCATCTAATTTGGGACCAAAATTACTGCCGTAGCTGTATGTTCCGAAAAGAACCCCGTAATTTACGCCCAGCCATTCAGCAAACATTCCTCCTATAAAAAATAATGAGAAGGCCCCAATTTTCTTGGTAGTGTCCATAGGGTAGACCCAAATAAACAAAAGTAGGCTAATGGAAAGGTTCAATGTGGTTTTGGATACAAACCATTCTTGGTATCCCATGGTGATTCCTATAAGAGCGGCAATATGGAATAACCAAACAACCCCAATGGCAACAGTAGTTTTATTTGTAATGATCTTGTCCCTCATATATTAAAATTTTGGGACCAAATCCCCTACTATTTTGGCGGATAACAAACACAAGGGAATACCGCCACCGGGATGAACGGATCCTCCGCAGAAGTATAGGTTTTTTATGGAGTTGCTAAAATTTGGATGCCGCAGAAAGGCAGCAAATTTACTATTGCTGGCAGCCCCGTACAAAGCTCCCCTATAGGAGCTCGTGTCTCTCTCTATTCCTATAGGATCCAAAATATGTTCTGTGGTGATCAACCCTTCAAGATCTACACCTAGGACACTGTTGATTTTTGAAATAATCCATTCTCGGGCTTCAGTTTTTAACTGTTCCCAATCCTGTCCGTAATTTCCTGGAACATTGATCATGACAAACCAATTTTCATGTCCGGCCGGAGCGTCACCGTGCTCTTCCTTGCTGGTGATATTGATATAGATGGTAGGATCATTGTAAATGGTCCTATCGTTAAAGATAGCGCTAAATTCCTCCTTATAATTTTCGCTGAAAAGGATATTATGTAGATCCAGTTCTGGAAACTCCCGGGAGATGCCCCAGTAAAAAATAAGTGCCGAACTGGACCGTTCTTGTTCCAAGACCTTGGTGGGATGGGGTTGATCCTGGAGCAAATTTTTATAGGTGGGGAATATGTCCATATTGGAGACCGTAATATCGGCCATATAATCTCGTTTATCCGATACTGCTCCCACAGCTTTTTTGTTTTCCACCTTAATGTGCTGAACTCTCTCGTTAAACTTAAAAATAACCCCTTGCCTTACGGCCAATTCGTAAAGACTTCTGCTTATTTGGACCATACCTCCCTTGGGAAAGAACGTGCCATAGTGCATTTCTAAATGAGGGATCATGGACATGATACCGGGGGTCTGATAGGGTGACGATCCATTATAGGTGGCGAACCGATTGAATAATTGAATCAATTTTGGACTTTGAAAAGTCTTTTCATTAATGGTGTTCAAGGTACTGTCCACGTCCAATTTCCCTATCTGTAAAATGGCTTTGATAGTATCGCTGGAAAGGTACGTATTGACTTTATGTAGGGATTTCTCCAAAAAGAGGGAAGCCGTTAGGTCATACTTTTTTGCGTTTCCCGTGATATAATTTTTCAGCTGGCTCTCACTTTCCCCAAAAGTTTTGGCAGCTTCTTTGATAAAGACAGCACTGTTCCCATTCGCTGAAAAAGTAGTGCCATCTTCCCAAAAATAATTACAGATCACCTGTTTTTTTGAATATTGAAAAAATGACTGCGGATCCTCTTCAAAGAGTTGAAATAATTCATCCACTAGGTGTGGCATGGTAAAAAGAGAAGGTCCTAGATCGAATCGGTAGCCATTTACATCCTTGGTAGACAATTTCCCGCCAGGATAGCTGTTGGCTTCCAAAACGGTAACCTCATAGCCAATTTTTTTCAAACGGAGAGCAGTGGCTATACCGCCAATTCCTGCACCTATTACGATGGCGTTGGGCATTCCTATTTTTTGAAATATTTGAAGGGAACAAATAACATCCCAAAACATTCGCCATCTCCCTTGCCTAAATGCTTGTGGTGCATTTTGTGAGCTCTTCGCACGCCTTTGGCGTACCAGTTATTGGCATTTCTGAATAGCTTGAAGCGTTGGTGTATGAAAATGTCGTGAACCAAAAAATACGCGGCACCATAGGCCATAATACCAAACCCAATGGGTAGGGCATACCAAAATGAGGTGTTGGCAGCAATGTAAAAACAACTCATACTGATGACCGCATAGAAAATAAAGAAGGCATCGTTTCTCTCAAACCAAGAATCATGGTCTTTCTTATGGTGGTCTTTGTGCAAGACCCATAGGAAACCGTGCATTACATATTTATGGGTAAACCACGCCATAAATTCCATGATGGAGAAGGTGCCTATAAAGATGAGAAAACCTATTAAAATGTCCATTACACTAATTTTAATTTACAGTTGACATAAGATTTGGCCAATAATTGAAACTTTTGATAGTTGGGAACGCTTATTCTGGCATTCTTGATTTCCAATGGGGGCGTTTTTTCTAGTTTTTGCAATAATTTGGAATAATATCGGTAGGCGGTATATACTCCAAATTTGGCTTCGTTGGGCAGTTGTACTATCCCTGAATATCCAAGGTCGAAATCGGCTCTTATTTCAGCAACAATTTTTGATTTGGAAGATTCGTTCAACTGGTTCAGATTGGTGTTTGGAAAATAAGTCCTATTTAGCGTTTCGAAATCAGCTTTTAAGTCTCTGAGGAAATTTACTTTCTGGAAAGCGCTTCCAAGAGCCATAGCCGATGTTTTTAAACGCTCATATTCCTGCTCATTTCCATGTACAAATACCATTAAACACATAAGACCAACAACATCTGCGGAGCCATATATGTATTCTTTATATTCCTCCTCCGTACGGTAGACATTTTTTGTGAGGTCCATGCGCATGCTTTTCATAAAAGAAGTGACAAGGTGCATGGGTATCTTGTATTTATGAAATGTATATTGAAAGGAGTTTAAAATTGGATTTAAACTTATTTTGTTCGTAAGGGCATGTTCCATATCCTGTTCAAATTTATTGAACAGTTCCGCTTTGTCATAATCATGAAATGTATCTACAATTTCATCTGCAAATCTCACAAAACCATAAATGTTGTAGATGTCCCCCCTGATGGAGGCAGCCAACATTTTAGTGGCCAGGGCAAAAGAGGTACTATAGGATTCCGTGACAGTTTTGCTGCATGCAAAGGAGACGTTATCAAAAATGGCTTTCATAATCCGGTTATTAATTTTTCATAGCAATTAGTTCCGATACAAGTTTTCCTGAAATCAATGCCGGTGGCACTCCTGGCCCGGGAACTGTCAGTTGGCCTGTAAAGTAAAGATTTTCTACTTTCTTACTTTTCAACTTGGGTCTTAGGAAAGCGGTCTGTAATAAAGTATTGGCCATTCCATAAGCATTACCTTTATAAGAATTGTATGCTTCCTTAAAATCATTTACACAAAAGGATTCCTGAAATATAATATTTTTTTCCACCTTTTCACCGGTGCGTTTTTCAAATCTTTTTATGATCAGGTCAAAATATTGAGCCCTTAATTCTGGGGTATCTTCCAGACCAGGTGCAATAGGTACCAGGAAAAATCCGGTTTCACATCCTTCAGGAGCCATACTGGCATCGGTGATGGAAGGCATGTTAACATAGAATAAAGGATCGCTCGGCCACTGTGGCTTATCATAGATTTCCTCTGCATGTCTTTCAAAATCTGTATCAAAGAAAAGGTTGTGATGTTCTATATTTTTCAATTTTTTATCAAAACCTACATAGAACAACAGAGAGGAAGGGGCAAAAGTCTTGCTCTCCCAATAGGCTTCGGAGTATTGCCTGTGCTCTTTTTCCAATAAAGATTCCGAATGGTGATAATCTGCCCCACTAAGGATGACATCGGCATGTATTACTTCCCCATGCACTCGTATTCCTGTCGCCTTTTTATTGTCCACTATAATTTTTTCGACGGGGCTGTTGGTGTGTATGCTGACCCCTAATTCTTCGGCAAGGCTCTTCATGGCCTTTATAATTTCGTACATTCCTCCTTTTGGGTGCCATGTGCCCAGACCAAAATCGGCAAAATTCATGAAGTTATAAAAGGAAGGAGTTTTACTGGGTTTGGCCCCTAGGAACAACACCGGAAATTCCAAGGTTGATACCAATTTGGGGTTTTTAAAATCCTTGCGTACCTGCTGGCTTATGGTCTTAAAGAACTGATCAACTCTCAAGACCGTTTCTTTGGTTACAAGCTCAAATGGAGAAATTCCTGGTCTGAGGACAATTTTGTTAATGGCAATATCGTAATTCTCCTGGGCTGTTTTTATAAATTTTCGCAATCGCTCAGAGCTTCCTTTTTCAATTCGTTCAAATTCCTCACAGATTTTGTCCATATGGTCACCAATCGTGATCACATCATCGGAAAAGAATATTTTATATGCCGGACTCAATTTGTCCAATTGGTAATAATCAGAAGTTTTTTTCTGAAAGTCATTGAAGAATTTATCAAAGATATCGGGCATCCAATACCAACTAGGTCCAATATCAAAAGTAAAACCATCTCTTACAAGTTGCCTGGCCCTACCTCCAACGGTCTCGTTTTTTTCATATATGGCAACCTCATGACCCTCTTTGGCCAAATAGCAGGAAGCTGATAAGGCGGAAAAACCGGAACCTATGATAATTATTTTTTTACTCATGTCAGGATGTTAGTGGTATGCTCTTTTTTTATAATTCTTGAACCAATTGTTCAATGGAATTAAAGGTACGTAGGGAGGGGTGCAGATTGGTTTTGTCCAAATTCTGAATTTGATACCCCAGAATCCATAATTTCGACTTCCCATCTTGGTTTACATTTGTGGTGAACTCTTCGAGATACTTATCAATTTTTTCTTTTGAAGGTTCAACAGTAAAATAGGATATGAAATGCAAACTCTCGTAGTATTTGGTCAAATCCGTTAGACATTCTGTTGGCACAGTTTGGCCTAAGTAAATAGACTTATAACCCCTAAGGTTAATCTCATAATTGACAAATAGAAGTCCTAATTCATGAATCTCATTTTCCGGCAAGAACAGTACAAAAGTCTTATCCTTCCGGGTAGGCTCATTGCTATGTAATTTATCGGTATTGATGATGATTTTTTGTTTGATCAAATTGGTAATAAAATGCTCATGGGATGGACTGATCGTATCGGTTTGCCATAAAAGTCCCAATTCATTCATTAAGGGAATGAACACATCGTAGAAGATATCCCTGAATGATTTATCTGCCAGTAACCTGTTGTAGGTATTGAAAAACATGGTCTGGTCAAAATTAACCATGGCCAATTTAAAGGCGTTGATGGAGTGGTTTTTAAAACTATTCCTCGCCACAATTTCTTTTACCAATAAGGGAATTTCTTCCTCGGGCACTTTAGCTATTTTGGAGATTTTATAGCCGTTGTTATAAAGTAGTGTGATGTTCAGCAGTTTTTGAAGGCTGGCCAAACTGTAATTTCGAATGTTTGTTGAGGTTCTTTCTGGAGATAAAAGGTCGTACCTTTTTTCCCAAATTCTAATAGTATGAGCCTTTATACCTGAAAGGTTCTCCAGGTCCCGGATGCTAAATATCTTTTTTACGTTGTTCATTATTTAGTTGAAATGGTTAAACAAAGTTACAAGAAATATTCCAGCAAGTGTTAAATAGGTCGTTAATTTTTAATAAAATATTTTGGCCTCATGAGGATATTGTAAAGGATAGTATGAATTATAAGATAAAATGGATATCTTAATTTGCTGTTAATATATCTCAATAAAATGTAATAAATGTCTAAAAATACTAAGCACACCCGTAAAGATTTTATTAAAACCCTTGGAACAAGTGCCTTGGCAGTTGCTGGAGTTCCGGCTATATTAACGGCAAGCACTCCAAAACAAATCTCGTATTTGACCAGAGAGCGGTATGCGGCCAATTCCAATATACAAATAGCTTTAATTGGGGCAGGAGGAATGGGAAGTCAAGATACGTTCACCGCCCTTAAACACAATGGAGTAAAATTGGTTGCCGTTTGTGATCTCTACGATGGGTATTTGAAAAAAGCAAAGGAAAACTGGGGATCAGATTTGTATACCACCAAGGACTACAGGGAGATTCTAAGCCGTAGGGATGTGGACGCGGTAATCATTGGTACGCCAGATCATTGGCATAAACAAATATCAATTGATGCCATGAGGGCAGGTAAGCACGTGTATTGTGAAAAACCCATGGTCCACTCTTTGGATGAGGGGCATGAGGTCATCCAAACCCAAAAAGAAACCGGCATGGTCTTTATGGTCGGTAGCCAAGGGCTATCGTCTTTGGGCAATGAGAAAGCAAAAGCTCTTCTTGCAGAGGGCGCCATAGGTGACATTAATTATGCAGAGGGCTTCTGGGCAAGACGTAGCCCAATAGGTGCCTGGCAATATAATATTCCCAGTGATGCCTCTTCCCAAACAATTGACTGGGATACTTTTATTAAAAACACCAATAAATTACCTTTTGATGCTACCCGGTTTTTTAGGTGGAGGAATTATAAGGACTATGGTACGGGAATGTCTGGAGATCTATTTGTACACCTTTTTTCCAGTTTGCATTTTATAACTAATTCCTATGGCCCCAACCAGATCTATGCTTCGGGAGGATTGCGCTATTGGAAGGATGGGAGGGAAGTGCCAGATGTACTTCTAGGGGTGTTTGATTATCCAGATAGTCCGCAACATCCAGCTTTTAACTTGTCCTTGCGATGTAATTTTGTTGATGGTACTTCGGGTACTACCTATTTAAGAATAGTGGGCAGTGAGGGCTCTATGGATGTGGAATGGGATAAAATTACCTTGAAAAGAAATAATGAACAATTTGATGACCCTTTTTTGGAGGCTAAATCGAAGGAACAGGGACAAAAAACAGGAAGAAAAAAAATAGTACCTCAAGAAGAAATTGTCTACCAGGCAGAAGAAGGGTATCAAGGAGCCCATTATGATCATTTTGCCAATTGGTTCAATGCCATAAGAGGAGGTAGCCAAGTAACAGAGGATGCTTTATTTGGGTATCGGGCAGCAGCTCCAGCCCTGGCATGCAATGACAGTTATTTTGAGGATAGGGCCATAAAATGGGATCCAGTGAAAATGAGAAAAATATAACACCAAGAAGGATGAAGATACTAATGGGTATGGCATGTATGATACTAATGGTCTCAGCATGTAAGCAAAAAAAGAAACAAGAGGTGCAACCTGTTCAGGAGAACACTGAAATAGGAACAGGTGATTGGGTGTCCCTAATGGATTCTACGAAGTGGCGGGGCTATAATATGGATCATTTGCCAAACAATTGGGTGATAGCCGATGGTGTAATTGAATGTCTGGGGAAGGCAGGTGACATGGGCGGGGATATAATAACCAATGAACAATTTGAAAATTTTGAATTACAATTGGAATGGAAGATCAGCAAAGGGGGCAATAGTGGTGTTTTCTACAATGTAGTTGAGGACACCATTTACCATTCACCTTATCAAACCGGACCGGAATATCAAATCTTGGACGATGTTGGCTTTCCGGAACCCATTGAGGACTGGCAAAAGACAGGAGCAGACTATGCCATGTTTGTTGCAAACAATAAAAAAATCCTTAAACCTGTTGGAGAGTGGAATGCTACCATCATCAAAGTGAATAGCGGGAAAGTGGAGCATTGGTTAAATGGGGAGATGATTGTAGCATTTGATAGAGCCTCCGAGGAATGGAAGGAAAAACGCAATAGCGGAAAATGGACCGATTATCCGGATTATGGGAAGAGCAATTTGGGCCATTTAGCCTTACAGGACCATGGGGCAGGGGTTTGGTTTAAAAATGTAAAAGTCAAACGATTGTAACTAAAAGCGGCGATCCGGATGGAATCCATCAATATTCATCGATAATTTTTGATCGGATATTATTTCGGTTATCAATTTTCCAGTTGCTGGACCCAAGCTCCATCCCATCATGGCGTGGCCCGTGGCAATGGTCAAATTATCATATCCCGAGGAACGTCCTATATAAGGAAGGCCATCAGGGGAAACAGGTCTTAAGCCACATTGCGCTTCACTTCTTTCGGTTTCGGTGATCTCCAGCCCATCGTAATAGGATGTTGCGGCATTGGCTATGGCATGCACCCTTTCGGCCTTGATATCATGGTTGATACCTGAAAGTTCCATGGTTCCAGCGAATCTTGTAAATCCCTGCATGGGGGTAACTGCCACTTTAGCCTCCATAAGTATAGCCGGAAGAAGAATTCCTGTTTTGCGGTGTACATTGATCCGATATCCCTTTCCTGGTTGAACCCTTAGTTTTAATTTTAGTTTTTTGGCAATTCCTTCGCTCCAGGATCCAGAGGCCAGAACAAATTCATCCGCCGTATAGGTTTCCTTATTGGTTGTTACAGATGAAATTTTTCTGTTTTGAAATGAAAAGTCCAAAGCTTCCTCATTGGTTTTGAACACTACTCCCTTTCGTCTAAGATAATCCACTAATTTGGGCATCAGCTCTGTTGGGGTGGTATGGGCATCGCATTCATAATGAATTGCCCCTAAAATTTCATGGCTTAAATTGGGTTGTAGTATGGCAAGTTCCTTTAGGGTCAACGTTTTAACTTCCAGTCCTTCATCTTCGGCCCTTTTAGCAACTTCTGCTTCATGCTTTCCTTCTTTTGCTGTTTTATAGAGCATTAACAAACCTTTTTTTTCTAGATGGAACTCGCCTAAATCCCCAGAATTGTATATCTCCGTGTACAAATCCCTGCTTAAAAGATTTATGTCCTTGATCAAAGGGATGGCTTTTTCAACATTTTTTTTGGTGGAGGAGGCATTAAAATTCAAGGTCCATTTAAGGAAGTCAAGATCCAGGCGGGGTTTGATATAGAAAGGGCTGCTACTATTGAACATCATTTTAATGCCTTTTGCCATCATTCCGGGAGAGGCCAACGGAATAATATGACTGGGGGTAATATACCCGGCATTTACAAAAGATGCACCTTTGGTAAGGTCCGATTTGTCTATAACCGTTATATGATGACCTTCCTTTAAAAGGTAATAGGCACTGCTAAGACCAATGATCCCTCCACCAACGATAATGATGTTCTTTCCCATATTTGTAAAATAAAAACTAACATCCCAATAGGATGTGGGTAAAGAAACTAAATTACAAAGAATAAGAATGAGTAAATTATAACTTGAAAATTCTTTTTAGGGTTAATTTAAGCGCATAGGTTCTAATGATGGCAGATCATATTTCTTAATTCTTGCCGTGAGTAAGAAATCCAAGGACCCAAGAGTATATTATTTATGGGCTAAAAGCGGTTTTGTGCCCACGACAGCCCCGACGCTTCGGGGGAGCCAGCACATCAATTTTAAATAATTAGGGTGTTCGCAAGGAAAGCCTTTTATTGACAATGGTACATTCTTCGGGACAATAGGGAACAAAAAAACCGCTAAAAAAGCGGTTTTGTGCCCACGACCGCCCCGACGCTTC
>JBFIGS010000094.1:0-9870 GCA_041602195.1 Sediminicola sp.
GGTGTACATCAGATTAAAAGGTCTTTATTTGGGCCGTGGCAATGAAAGCTATAAGCTGGGAGCCGTTTTTAGCTCCTTTGGGAACTTATCTGTAGGAAGATTGCCCGTTGCAGCAGTTAAGAAGCACGTTATTAATTCTTGCGATGCACCCTTTGACCTGCAAGCAATAAATACTGGACTGGATAACTTGGTTGAAATCCCCTTGAACACCTTGGTTGAATTTGATGGGTTGGAATTTGAAGAAGGAGAATTGGGCAAAACCTATGCTGAATATCAAAAAGAAACGGTAAGAGCCCTTAAGGATTGTAATGGGGCAAATATTGGACTTCTAAATAGTGGGTATTCAGATTTTCAATCAGAATTGTTGCCAGAAGGGAACGGCAAGGTCAAGGGGATTTTGTTGAAATCAAAAAATGCATTTCAATTGGTCATTAATAATTTGGAAGATGTTGAACTTTCTAATGAGCGATGTAAAATAATACCTACAGAATTTACTTCTGAGAACGTTTTTATATCAGAACTAGCAGACCCCAATAATAATACTGGGGCTAGGTTTGTTGAGCTATTTAATTCGGCTGCCCAACCTATGGACCTTAATGGCTGGACCCTGATGCGATATACAAATGCCAATCCCGAGGCGAGTTCATCTTTGGATCTGTCTGGTCACCAAATTGGGGCCAACAAGACCTTGGTGATTTCTCCCAATAAGGAAGAATTTGAGCTGGTATACGGATTTGCTCCGGACGTTGGGGTTTCAACCAATAGTCCAGCCGACTCCAATGGTGATGATAATTTGGTTTTGGTAGATCCATTTGGAAAAATAATAGATGTTTTTGGGGTGCCAGGAGAGGATGGCTCGGGGACCAACCATGAATTTGAGGACGGTAGGGCAGAAAGAGTCAATAGCGTCTCAAGTGGAAATCCAATATTTACCTTTGAGGAATGGATAATTTACAATGATACCGGTGGGAATGGGACCATTAATCTGCCACAAAATGCTCCTGAGGATTTTAGTCCAGGATGGCATGAGTAGAACTATAAAAAAAACTCCATCTAATATATTTTAAGATGGAGTTTAATTCATTTCCAAGATTATTCCATTGAAAAGTCTTTGTTGGCCATTACTTTTCGCATTTGTTTTTACGTCTTTGGATGTGACCGAACATGAATAGAAGTATTTAATATGCATGGATGGGATGGTTACAATTGGCATCTGACCATAATGATTTCTTAAATCATCCTCTGTAAATCCGTTGGTGGGACCAATAAACCCAAGTGGGCTTAAAAATTAAAAGGCAAGTATACTATAATTCATACTGTTGTAAATTTAATCGGTTCAAGGTATTTTTAATTTACAACTGGTTTGGGGATACGTTGGGTCATCATGCAATTTCTATGGATTGTTATTGGATGTCGTTCAATACTTTTTCCAGGTCCTCAATCCGTATGGGTTTTAGAATGTAATTGTTTACGAGCCCATACATTTGCACTTTTTGTATGTCCATTGGATCTATGGAAGAGCTAATGATATAAATGGTAACGTGCTCCCTATTGTTATTCGGAATTTTTATGAAATCCTCCAAAAACTCCCATCCATCCATTATAGGCATGTTAATATCAAGGAAGATAACATTGGGAAGCTTTTTGTTCTGTGCTACCAATAGTTTTAAACCATCTATAGCTTCTTGGCCGTTGTTGAACACAAGAATTTCATCGCAAAAATCAATTCTTTTCATGATTTTTTTGGTGCCATAAATAAATATGTCGTCGTCATCTATGATACAACTGCTATTCAATTTCCCCATTATATTATGCTTTTACCAATTTTTTATTTTCCTGGGCAAGCATTAAGGTAACCTTAAAAGTAGTCCCTTTACCCACTTGACTCTCTACACTTATTTTTCCGTTCATGGCCTCTATTTGGTTTTTGGTGATAAACAGACCAATGCCTTTTGCATCTTTGTGCTTGTGGAATGTTTTATACATCCCAAAAATTTTCTTGCCGTGTTTTTTTAAATCAATGCCAAGACCGTTGTCTTGAAAAATGAGGGTATACATACTGCCCTTCATATCAGAGGAAATGGTAATTTTTGGCAATCTGTCTGGAGAACTATATCTAATGGCGTTTGTGAACAAGTTCAACAGAACGCTGTCCAAGTAGGCAGGGATGGCCCTGACCGTAATATTGCTTGGAACATCTATAGAACAGTCAACTTTATTTTCCAAGATTAGGGCGGAAAGTGTTTTTTTGGCAATTTTGATCCTTTCAAGGAGGTTGATATCCTTTAGACCGTTAGCGCCTTGTGTCTTGGTCTTCACCACATCACTTAAATGTAAAATAGTTTCATTTAAGCTACCGGCGGAATTTTCAAGCAATTTGACTATTTCGTTTTTCTCCTGTTCATTTTCTTCTTGTTTTAAAAAGTCGATCAACATAGAAATATTTGAAGCGTGGGATCTCAGGTTGTGGGATACAATGTGGGCAAAATTCAGCAAACTGTCATTTTGATCTTTGGTGATGTCAAAAAGTAGCTTTGTTTCATTCTCCGCTTCAATTCTTGAAGTGATGTCCATTATCTGGGAAATGAAATGGGAAAGTTCCCCGTTTATATTTTTTATTGCCGATACGGTGAGCACCGCATAAATGATACTACCGTTTTTATGGAAATAGCGCTTTTCCATTTGGTAGCCGTCCCTTTTCTTTTGCACTACTTCGTTCAACAGGTGTAAATCCTTCTCCAGGTCATGGGGATGTGTGATATCCTGAAAGGTCATTTGTAAAAACTCTTCTTTAGAATAGCCAAATCCCTTACAGATGCTATTGTTCACGTCTATCCATTTTCCGTCCACGGCTACAATAGCAATGCCCATGGCGGAATTTTCGAAGGCACCTTGAAATGACTCTTCACTACTTGTCAGCTTTAATTCGGTGTGCCTAAGCTCGGTATAGTCCCAATTTGTACCAACAACCCGTATAGGGATACCATCTTCATTTTTTAAAACTTTGCCAATGGCCCTTATATATCTAATACTACCATTGGGCCAAAGTATTCTGAATTCGGTATCATAGGATCTCTCTCCAGAAATGGCTTTTGCCAAACGTTGGTCCACATGGTCCCTATCATCCGGGTGAATAATATTCTCGTAAGCATCATAGGTTGAAACGAAATCTTCCTCCTTTATCCCAAAAAGCTTATACATATTGCTGTCCCAAACAGCAGTATCATTTGCTATATCGTAATCCCAAATACCTATTTCAGCGGCATCCATGGCAATCTCAAGCCGCTGAATGGTCTCCTGGTAGCGCAACTCTTCCTTCTTCCTTTGTGTTATGTCTTGTATAGTTCCAAAAATCCGGATACATTTTCCATCGATTATTTCACCACTTCCTTTTTTTCTAACCCATTTTTCCTTTCCATTTGCAGTAGTTATCAGAAAATCTTCGCTCCAAGATATTCCCTCGGTCAGGGTGTTCATGATAACTGAGGTTATTCTGTCCCTATTGAATCCTTCTTTATAAAATAATAATGTACTTTCTAAAGTAGGCTCAAAATCCAGGGGCACTTCCATAATGGCTTTTGTAATCGCAGTCCAATAAATATCACCGGAATCAATTATTATTTCCCAGCCTCCAATAGGAGTAGTGTCCGAGTTGTTTTCTAGTTTTACTTTCCTGGGTGATACCAACGCTATTTCCTCCACATTAATAATTAGGCCCCCATTATTTCCCTGATGGTCCTTCCATGGATTGGTTTTCCAAAGGAGCTTTTTGAGTTGGCCATTGCTGTTCATATATTGATGGCCCCAATTGGTGCTTATATCACCGTTTAAGCTAAGATCAAATGTGTCCAATATATTTTTTGGAACAAACGGAAAGACATCTAGAAAGTTTTTGCCAATTATGTCATTTTCTTCCAGGCCATATTCGTTTCGCAAAACTTTCGAAGAGCGGATAAATCGCAAATCGTTATCCAGTATAGCTGTCGCATTGGGGGAAAATTCGATCAGTGATTTTATAATTTCCGTTTTCAAACCTTAGAAGTGTTAAACTATTAAAAGCTAATTACTTAGTTAAAAATAGCACTAAAATTTCGAATTTTGGATAAAATCAGCAACTTTAAGAGAATAAAATCTATTTCTTAAAGCGATAGGATATTTCTATGAATTGATAATTTATTAAGATGGTTTGTCTATTTTAAGATGAACGTAATAAAGTAATTTTTGACATGTAAATTTTGTGAGACTATACTATTAGAACGATTTAAGCTACCTTATTCCCTTCCAAGGGCATGGACGCTTTTAATTATATATATAACAATGAAAGAAACAATAGAAAAGTTTTATTCCGCCATTCGAAATGGCGATCTGAATTTAATAGAGGAATTGTTGGCCAAAGATGCCTCTTTGATAAACGTCAAGGACCAACGAGGTTCTACTCCGTTAATTTTGTCGACCTATTACGAACATAGTGCTGTTGCCAATTTGTTGTTAGAACGTGGTGCTGATATAAATGAAAAGGACAGTTCGGGAAATACGGCCTTGATGGGTGTTTGTTTTAAGGGGTTTACAGCAATAGCCAAAAATCTTATTGATAAAGGGGCTAATGTGAATACGACCAACGCCATGGGGGCAACTGCCTTAATCTATGCCGCAACTTTCAACAGGACAGAGATTGCCAAAATGCTAATGACAAAAGGTGCAGATATTTCCGTAAAGGATGCAAGGGGGCAAACAGCTTATGATCATGCAAAAATGCAGGGCAATGAGCTTTTAATGGATTTGCTTGCAACGAGTAGATAAAAGGTTTCTCAAATTCTTAGGCATAAATGCCTTAATTATTATTGGACCACCCAAAATATTAATATTAATTTTGATGTAGAATTTCATGGATATGGCCAAAGAATTAAAGGTAGCATTAATACAGACCACTTTGTTTTGGGAGAACCCCCAGGCCAATAGGGATGCCTTTTCTGAAAAGATAAAGGGTATTTCTAAGGAGGTAGATCTAATTATCTTACCCGAGATGTTCAATTCTGGATTTACGATGACCCCTAATCACATGGGTGATTCAGAAGGGCAAGAGACCTTGGAGTGGATGTTGCAAATTTCTAGGCAAGAACAGAAAGCACTAACAGGAAGCATTCCTTATTATGAGAATGGAGACTATTTTAACCGACTCTATTTTGTAGAGCCCAATGGCAAATATCATCAATATGATAAGCGACATACCTTTACCCTAGCAGGAGAATCAAAAGTTTATAAGGGAGGAAAGGAAAGGCTAGTCTTGGAATATAAAGGATTTAGAATATGTCCCTTAATCTGTTATGACCTACGCTTTCCAGTTTGGGCCAGGAATACGGTAGATTATGATGTATTGCTCTTTGTTGCCAATTGGCCCAAGACACGTGTTTTCGCATGGGATACGCTTTTAGCGGCCCGGGCCATTGAAAATATGGCCTATTGTATTGGGGTAAATAGAATTGGCAGTGATGATGGTGGCTATGAATACTCTGGCCATTCTGCGGTATATGATTCCCTTGGTAAAACGTTGGTTTTTTCAGAAGAGGACACCATTCTTTACGCCACTTTGCAAAAGGCACATCTTGACGAAACTAGGGGGAAACTGAAATTTTTACAGGACAGGGATAGGTTTAGTCTAGAAGATTAAAGGATTCTACTATTTCCCAATTGGCCCTAACTTCTATAACCGTGGGATAATAGATGACTTTTTCGGGACGAATCTTCTGTAGGAAACTTCCTGTATCCCATTTTCCGTTATTGTTCGAGTCATAGATTATACGAATCATATATTTGGAAGGCTTCAGGTGATTGAACTGAAAGGCCCTTGGTTCGGTGGCGTAGATTTCCCTTTTTGTTTTACCTGCTTCATCGGTTAATTGTATAATCAATGGATAGGTTGGGTTTCCAACGAGATTTAATCCAAGATTACCATAATCGGCATAGCTATTGGTTGAAAATGTATAGGCCAATGTGTCATTTTCGGTTCCAAAAAAATCGCTGATCGCACCGGGCAACAGGTCCATGGAATATCTTTCATTGGGTTCCAGAGCAAAATCAACAGTTACCCTGTTTTGGACGCTATCTAATTTTGAAGTGAATTTAACGGGAATGGAATCTTTGTTCATCAGGGCAAATTTCGAAGAATCAATTTGAACTATCGGTATATTGGCGCCAATATAAAAGGGTTCTCCAAAGGCTAAATTTCTATTTTGGTTAGGAGTTAAGACCAAGGAATCTGCAGCAAGTTTGCGACTTTTTACCGTAAAGGTATCCTTCGCCTTCCACTTTTCATTGGTCACCTGAAAGACAATGGAATCTATTTCAAAAGGCGTAAACCAGTAATTTAAGGTATCCTTTCCTGTTTCCTTTAAGATCTTCGTTTTTATGGTGTCTGGCAGTTTTGTCAAGGGCTCAATCACTATTTGCTTGGCTTCGCCTTGATAACCAAATATTATTTTGTTTTTTGCCGCATAACTTGGAACGGCAGCCTGGTAATCGGGAATTTCTTTAAAAAGGGTTAGGGCATAAATAGAATCGGTAGGTAATGCTATAGTATCTGTTACAAATCCTATTTTGTCCACTTTTTGGTCGAAAAGATTGTTTTTTCCTTCGTCCTTTACAGCAAATAAGGCATATTTTCCTTCTTTTAAATAATTCAATTTGAAGGTAGTGGCACTATCCAAGGTGTTGGTTATATAGTTTGGCGGTCTTCTGTAAATTGTTGAATCTGTATAAGTACTATCCAGTTCATAGAGCATCACGCTTACAAATTGGTCTACTTTTTTCTTAAATGCATCCTGCACCACTCCAGAAAGGGAAAGGGAGTCTATATAATTTCCTGTAGAAAAAACATAGGTCAGGAAGCTGTTGGGGTTGCCCTCGTTGTTGTCCGTTATACTCTGCCCGAAATTCAGAGTATAAGTGGTGTTTTCCTTTAAGGTGTCCTTTAGGGTTATCTCTATGAATTTGCTCGCAGATCCTTGTGGGGTAATCAAGGGGTTGTATTTCAAGGGAGGGGAAACAATGAGTTGTTTTTGGACATCCTTTAATTTTATATACTCGTCAAAATAAAGACGTATTTTTTTCTCTTTAAAGTTTATGGTCATATTCTCAGGTTCTGCCCTGAGCAATTTAGGAGGAGTTGTGTCTTTTTCACCTCCTGATGGTGTTCCCCTTTTGGCACACTGTGCTAGGGCAAGTACCATTATCATTATAAAAAGGGAACAAAAAATCCGTTTAATCATAGCTTGGACCATAGAATACACGCAAAGAAACAACTAATTTGTAGCATTTAAAAATTATGGCACCACCGCCATGGTTGCAATATAAATTTTAACTCCTTCAGCTTCTTTTAGTGCAATGGAACAGGCTTCCAGGGTAGCTCCTGTTGTAATCACATCATCAATCAGCAATACGTTTTTATCCTGTAAAAAAGCCGTGTCCAATACTTTATAAAGGTTCTGGTTATTTTGCCATCTGAAAAAACGGTTTTTTTTGGTCTGTGTTTTGGTATTGGCCGTTTTTATGAGGATATGATCCACATAGGCGGCATCCAAGTGTTCCGCCAGCCTAAGTCCAAACGTTGTCACTTGGTTATACCCCCTTTTTTTCAATTTCTTCTTGTGTAAGGGAACGGGAATAACATAATCTATACGAAAAGTAGGATTTTCCTCGTTAATGTTATGGCCGAACCAGTCACCAAGAAAGTCGCCTATCTCTTGTTGGTTTTTGTATTTCAGATGGTGGATTACGTTTTTTACGATGCCATTTGGAGTGAAAAATAGGAGGGAATTTGCCTTTTCAATAGGTACAATTCCGTAAAAAATGCGGTCAATCGGGTTTTCATCGATGAAATTGTACTCGGTGAGTGGTAACTGATTCCGACAAAAGGTGCATAATAATCGTTCACCTTTACCCAAAGGTGTCATACATCCAAAACAGACCTGTGGGACTAGGATGTTGATGATATCATTCACTATATTTGAAAGCTTGGAATAGTACAAATCTTAATGAAACCTACTTTAATCGATGGATGTTCAAGATAATAAATTTAACTATAAAATAATCCTAGCCGCATTGGTCGCCGTAATTATCGGTGTGCTGATAGCGTTTTACTTTAGTTATGCCCAATCTAGAGGTCAGATCGATTTTTTAGAGCAGGAAAAAGGATTGTTGGTAAAAGACCTTACGCTGATGCGAACGGAGGTGGACCGCCTTTCCGCTTTAAACGAAGTGAACGAAATAGAATTACAAGATTCAAGATATAAGGTACAGCAATTGTTGGATTCTGTAGGGCGCCTAAATTTCTCCGTTGCCAAATTAAAGGAATACAAAAAGGAATTGCGTAAACTGGAAGCTAAACACGACAGTTTAAAGTTGAAGAACAATTTCTTGCAATACAACAATATGTTACTTGCCGACAAGTACGACGATACCAGAAAGAAAATAGAGGAACTAAGAGGAAAGAGCAGTACGTTGGCTGAGCAAGAGGCCTTGTTGAGAAAGAAGAACAAGGAGCTTAACCAACAGTTGAGGATCAAAAACTATTTAAAACTGACCAATGCCGAGGGTAGCGGATTTAGGATGCGTGCCGGAAGTAAGCCCGTTAAAACAACCAAAGCATCCACTATTGCAAAGTTAAGAGGATGTGTTACCATCGTTGGCAACCCTAATACCACCAAGGAAGAACGCGTATTGTACTTTCAGTTCTTAGGTCCAAATATGCAGATAATAGAGGATAATGCCAATACCATTTCCGTAAATGGTAATACCTATAGTAAAAGGGTGGAGCTTATTTTTATGGGAGAAGAATTTAGCGTTTGTGACTTTATTACCATTCCTGAAGGCTCTTTACAGGATGGCACCTATACCCTTAATGTTTTTGAGGATGAAAAATTACTGTCCACCTCTGAATTTCAACTAAAATAAATTACTTCTTTTAAGGCTAAAATTCTATTTTTGCGCCATGGCAAAGCAAGAAGACGATTTTAAGAAAGTTATATCCCATGCCAAGGAGTATGGGTATGTTTTTCAATCAAGTGAAATTTACGATGGACTCAGTGCCGTTTATGACTATGCCCAAAACGGGGTAGAGTTAAAAAATAATATAAAAGAATATTGGTGGAAGGCCATGGTGCAGATGAACGAGAATATTGTGGGGATAGATTCCGCAATATTGATGCACCCAACTACATGGAAGGCTTCAGGCCACGTAGATGCCTTTAACGACCCCCTTATAGACAACAAGGATTCCAAGAAAAGATATAGGGCAGATGTTCTTATAGAAGACCATGTTGCCAAAATTGAGGCTAAAATTGACAAAGAAGTTGATAAAGCGTCCAAAAGATTTGGAGATGCTTTTGATAAGGAACAATTCTTGGCCACAAATCCACGAGTAGTGGAATATCAGGAAAAAGCGAGTTCTATTTTAAAACGCATGGGCAAATCTTTGGAAAACGAGGATTTGGCAGATGTGAAAAACCTAATAGAGGAATTAGAGATTGGCTGTCCCTTGTCCGGTTCAAAAAACTGGACGGAGGTAAAGCAATTTAACCTTATGTTCGGCACTAAATTAGGGGCCTCAGCCGAGAGTGCGATGGACCTGTACCTGCGTCCAGAAACGGCCCAAGGGATATTTGTCAACTTTTTGAACGTTCAAAAAAGTGGACGGATGAAAATTCCTTTTGGTATCGCCCAGATAGGAAAGGCCTTTAGGAATGAGATTGTTGCAAGACAGTTTATTTTCCGTCAACGGGAGTTTGAACAAATGGAACTGCAATTTTTTGTAAGGCCCGGAACTCAAAAAGAGTGGTACGAGCAGTGGAAAGAAACGCGGATCAAATGGCATAA